>JBAPVZ010000418.1:0-10312 GCA_049283435.1 Candidatus Dormiibacterota bacterium | reverse complement strand
CGGTGATGCCCATCTGCTGGTAGCGCTCGGCAGCGGCGGCGAACCGCTCGGCATCGAGCCGCACGCCGAGGCCCGGCCCGGTCGGTGGCCGCAACGAGCCGCCCTCGAAGCGGAACGGCGCCCCCTCGACGATGTCCTGCTCGAGCCACGGGTAGTGGGTGTCGCACGCATGGGTGAGATGGGGCATGGCGGCGCCCAGGTGGACCATCGCCGCGAGCGTGATGCCGAAGTGACTGTTCGAGTGCATGCCGGTCCCGAGCCCGAAGTCGGCGCAGAACTGCGAGAGCCGCACGCTTTCGCGCAACCCGCCCCAGACGTGGTGGTCGGCCAGGATGACGTCGACCGGGCCTTTCTGCACCATCTCGGGAAGTTGTGAGAACGCGACCACGCACATGTTCGTCGCCAGTCCGAGGCTCGTCCCCCGGCGGACCGCGGCCATGTCGTCCATGCCGCGCGCCGGATCCTCCAGGAACTCGGGTTGGAGCGGCTCCAGCTCCCTCGCCACCTGCAGCGAGGTCTCGACCGACCAGATCGCGTTCGGGTCCAGCCGGAGGCCGACCGAGGGACCGAAGGCTTCGCGGAGGAGCCGGATCGTGCGCGCCTCCTCCAGAGGTTCGAGCACCCCGCCCTTCACCTTGAGCACGCCGAACCCCCAGCGTTCGACGAACGTGCGGGCCTCCTCGACCATCGCCTCGGGCGTCAGCACCTCGCCCCACTCGTCGGCCGGCTCGCCCTGGTGTGCGGCGTCCTTGAAGAACAGATAGGCCGAGAAAGGCACCGTCTGCCGCACCGGGCCGCCGAGCAGGTCGACGACCGGCAGGCCGGCCGCCTGTCCGGCCAGATCGAGGCAGGCGACCTCGATCGGGCTGAAGAGGTCCGGCTCCGGCACCTCCGCACGAATCGCTTGCAGGTGGTGCGGATCCTTGCCGACGACGTGCGGAACGGCGCTCTCCAGCCCGGCGAGCCGGCGGCTGCTGGAGCCGATCTCGCCGAGGCCGACCGCACCGTCGTCGGAACGCAGCTCGACGATGGCCCGGATCGCGACCGGCTGATGCACTCCGACCGAGTTGCGCAGGGGAGGGTCGGCCATCGCGACCGGCGTCACCGTCATCGATTCGATCCGCATCCGTCCCTCCTCATGCCGCCGTGGCCGGTGGGCGGCCCCGTGCCACCTGTCACCCGACGCCGATCCCGCGCATCGCGTCGGCAATATGCTGCTCCATCTCGTGGCGTGCCGCCGCCGGGTCGTGCCGGCAGATCGCGTCGACGATCGACTCGTGGACGGTCTGCAGCCGGGCGTACTTGGCGCGATCGCCACGCATGCCGATCAGGCCCTTGTCGATCACGTCCTCGGTCGGCGTGCGCAGCGACTCGACGAGATGAATGAGAAACCGGTTCCCCGAGGCGGCGGCGATCGCCGCATGCAGGTCCGCATCGAGCCGCCCGTATTCCGCGGCGTCGGACAGGCGGACGCGCATGCGTTCGAGCAGCGTCGTGAGCTGGGCCGAGCCCGCCGCGGTGATGCGGCTCGCGGCCAGCTCCGCCGCCTCGCACTCGATCCCCTGGCGCAGCTCCAGGACCTCCTGCGGCGTCACCGCCTCCACGCTGAGCGCCCACCGCACGAACGTTCGTGGCAGCTCCGGCGTCAATCGCCGCACCGTCGCTGCGCGTCCGTTGGCGATCTCGATTACGCTGAGCGCTGCGAGCGATCGGAGCGCCTCCCGCACGACCGGTCGGCTGACCCCGAACCCGGCGGCGAGCGCCGCTTCGGAGGGGAGCGTGTCGCCCGGCTGCAGACCGTCGCAGGCGATCGACTCCATCACGCGATCGACGATCTGCTCCGCGAGCGTCCCCGTGCGGAGCCCGTCCGTGGCCGCCGCCCCGGTCTTCGCGAACCTGGAGGGAGGGATACCTGAGAGGCCGGATCGACCGGCACCAGCATTCGTCATGCGGTCGAGATGCTAGGCGCAAGAAGACAAGCTGTCAAACAGGTTTGGCCCAGCGCTACGCTGGGGCCGCCTCCTGGGCCGCGAGAGTTCAACCTGCTTGACAAGTTGCCGTCAGGTGCTAGGATGCCGGGCGCGGGCCGCGTGCTGCGGTCGTCAGCGCCGCCAACGGGCCCCGGGAGACGTACCGACGAAAGTGCGCTGCCCGCCCGAGGGGAGCCGGATCAAGGAATGCAGGAGGTGGGACGGTGTGCCGCCTCCGGTGTGCGTGACCCCAGCGAACTGGGGAGGAGAATCATGGACGCAGCGGACAACTCGGTCTCGAGGCGGCGTTTCCTGGGCTACCTGGGCGCCGGCGCGGTCGGTGGCGCAAGCCTTGCGCTCGCCGCCTGCGGCGGTGGCTCCGGCGGCTCGTCGGGCAACCCGGCCCCGACCGGTGGCGCGTCGAGCGATTTGCCCTCCTGGCTCGCCGCCGAGGCCAAGCCGTTCAAGGGCCGCTCGATCACCGTCATCGCGCAGCAGCAGTATTTCGCCCAGACGAACACCGACTTCGCGAACGCGTGCGCCCGCTTTGCACAGCTGACCGGCACGACCGTCAACGTCGCCACGGTCAACGCCGACACCGGGAACGTGATCGGGAAGCAGGATGCGGCCGTCAAGTCCGGCAACGTGCAGGACATGGCGTTCCTGCAGGGCAGCCGCTTTCCCTCCGCGTTCCAGCAACTCGGCGATCTGGAGCCCGTCGACGACGTCGTCAAGGACCTGGTGACCCGGTACGGCGCGATGGCCGACTGCAACAAGATCAACCTCTTCATCAACAATCACTACTGGGGCATCCCGTACTTCGCGCTCGCGAGCGGATGGTTCGCGCGCAAGGATTGGCTGGCGGAAAAGAAGATCAAGCTCTCGTCGGTGAAGACGTTCGCCGACGCCCGGGACGTCGCGCTGGAGCTCTCCGACCCGGCCCAGCAGCGCTACGGCTGGGGCATGACGACCAACCGAAGTGGTGACGGAGCGGGCTTCATCCTGAACGTCATCGAGAGCTACGGTGGCGCGATCTCCAGCGACGACGGCAAGAAAGTCGTGTTCAAGTCGTCGCAGACGCAGGAGGCGGTCTCTTTCCTCGCCGACCTCTACACGAATTCCAAGTACAGCAAGATGCTCCCGCCCGGTGTCAACAGCTGGGGCGACACGGGCAACAACCAGGCCTGGCTCGCCGGGATCATCGGCTTCACCGCGAACCAGTACAGCCTCTACTCGCAGTCCAAGGCGCAGGGCAACCCGGTCTATCCGAAGACCGCCACGTTCGGCGGCTTCACCGGCCCCGCCGTCAAGGAGATCCTCGACGTCGGCGACTGCCAGGCATTCATGATCTTCAAGGGAGCCAAGGAGCCGGGTCTCGCCAAGGTGCTCGCCAAGTACCTCGTCTACGGCCAGCCCCTGCTGACGCTGGTCAAGGATTCCGTCGGCCAGGTGCTTCCCGCCTATGCCGACATCTGGAACTCGAACCCCTTCTACTTGAAGGGGGACCAGGCGTTCAAGGGACAGTACGCGACGCTCACCGAGACGCTGCCGATCAAGTCGTCGTCCGGGTTCAACTTTCCCCAGGCGCCGAGCCCCGGGCAGCAGGCGGTGCAGGCTTCGTACGTCCTTTGCGACATGATGGGGTCCATCATCCAGAAGAAGGCGAGCGTCAAGCAGGCGATCGACTCCGCGAACCAGCAGATCGTCCAGGTGTTCGAGCAGCAGGGCCTACCGCAATGAGCTTGCTCTCGCGCGCCGACGCTCCGCGGGCGAGACCGATTCCCGGGGGCCCGATGGGGCGGTTCTTCGGCCGCGACTGGAAGTTCGCGGCCGTCTTCGTCGGACCGGCCATCCTCGTGCTGCTCGTCCTGATCGCGTACCCGTTCTTCTACTCGATCTGGCTCAGCTTCACCGAGCGCCACATCGGGAACGTGCTCGTCTTCGTCGGCATCAAGAACTACACGTCCCTGTGGCAGGACAGCTTCTTCCGCGACTCCCTGAAGAACAGCGTCGTCTTCACCGTCTACTCCGAGTCGTTCAAGGTGACGATCGGTCTCATCGCGGCACTGCTGCTGCACCATCTGAAGCGCGGCCGCTCGATCCTCACCGGGCTCGTGCTGCTGCCCTGGATCATCCCCACCGTCGTGACCGCGCTCGGCTGGCGGCTGCTCGTCGATCCTCTCTTCGGCGGGCTCGACGCGATCCTCACGTTCACCCACGTCGGTCCGCTGCTGTACTCGCTGCATTTCCTGCCCCAGTGGCCGGAGACGTGGCTCGGCGACCCCGGAATGGCGATGGGGGTCGTCGTCGCCGTCAACATCTGGAAGGGGATTCCCTTCTTCACGATCAACTTCCTGGCCGCGCTGAAGGCGATCAGCAGCGACCAGTACGAGGCGGCCGCGGTCGACGGGGCGTCGGTCTGGCACCGCTTCCGGCACGTCACACTACCGGGCATTCGACCCGTCCTGATCATCACCACGCTGCTGTCGACGCTGTGGACGTTCAACACGTTCGACATCATCTGGCTGATGACGCAGGGCGGCCCCGGCGACGCGACCCTGCCCTACGTCGTCTTCGCGTACGAGAAGGGCGTGCAACAGCTCGAGTACGGCCCCGGTGCGGCGGTCGCGCTGACCGCGCTGCCGGTGACCGCCATCCTGGTCTTCGCGCTCGCGCGCTACCTGCGCCGCTCGGACCAGGACGTGGGCGCGCCCATGTGGGGTGCCGGGATTTCTCGCCTCGCCCGGCCGGTCGGGATCGTCGCCGGCCTGCTGCTGCTCGTCGCGCTCTTCATGCTCGACCGCGACCTCCTATGGAAGGCGGCCGTCGTCATGGCGGTGATCGTGGTGATCGCCTACCTCTACGGGCGGTGGGTGCACGAACCGCTGGCCACCTTTGCCAAGCGCGGCGGCTGGCAACGCCTCGCGCTCTCGCGGGTGCCCCAATGGCTCGCGTTCGTCGTGCTCCTCGCCTTCACGCTCGGGCCGATGTACTGGATGGTCGTCACCGCGTTCAAATCGGATCTCCAGCAGCAGATCCGCACGAGCCTGATGTGGCCGTCCCCCTGGACGCTCTCGCAGTTCACCGCGCTGTTCCAGCAGAACCCGTTCCTCACCTGGTACCGGAACACGATCATCGTCGCCGGCGCCGCGACGCTGCTCGGCGTCGCGCTCAGCGCGCTGCTCGGCTACGGTCTCGCGCGCCTCAAGTTCCGCGGCCAGCAGACCTTGACCGGTGGCGTGCTGCTCACCTACATCATGCCCGGCGCGCTGCTCTTCATCCCGCTCTATCAGATCCTGAGCGGGCTGCATCTCATCAACTCGCTGTGGTCGCTGATCGTCGCCTATCCCACGTTCACGATCCCGTTCGCGTCCTGGCTGCTGATGGGCTACTTCCGCAACATCCCGGCCGAGCTGGAGGAATCCGCGTTCGTCGACGGGGCATCGCGGCTGCAGGCGTTCTGGCGCATCACCCTGCCGCTGGCCAAGCCGGCGCTCCTCGCGGTGGCGCTGTTCACGCTGACCAACGCCTGGAACGAGTTCCTGTTCGCCTACGTGTTCATCACCAACAACAGCCTGATGACGCTGCCGGTCGGCATGCAGTCGATGATCGTCGGCGACATCCTGCCCTGGGGTCAGCTGATGGCCGCCTCGGTGCTGGTGACGGTGCCGGTCGTCGTCATCTACTCCTACGCCCAGCGATTCCTCGTCGAGGGGCTGACGGTCGGCGCGGTGAAGGGCTGATACAGGAACGCCAGGGAGGAGGACCGCCGGCCCGGCGGCCCCGCACGAGGAGGAATCCGTGACGAGCGTGACGAGTAGCGAGGACCAGCTGCGAACCTACGGCAGGCCGACCGATCTGCGGATCACGGACCTCCGGGTGGCGACGCTGGTCGGGGTGCCTTTCCGGTCGACGATCGTCCGGATCGACACCAACCAGGGGATCTCCGGCTACGGTGAGGTGCGAGACGGCGCCAGCAAGACCTACGCGCTGCTCCTGAAGGGCCGGCTGCTGGGGGAGAACCCCTGTGACGTGGACCGGCTGTTCCGCAAGATCAAGCAGTACGGGCACCACGCCCGGGGCGCCGGCGGCGTCTGCGGCGTCGAGATGGCGCTGATGGACCTGGCGGGCAAGGCGTACGGCGTGCCTGCCTACATGATCGCGGGAGGCAGGTTCCGCGACCGCATCCTCTGCTACACCGACACGCCGTCGGAGAGCGAGCCCGAGGCGATGGGCCGCCGGCTCCTGGAGCGGCGGGCACGCGGGTTCCAGTTTCTCAAGATGGACGTCGGCATCGACCTCCTGGCCGGGGTGCCCGGCACCGTCATCGCCCCGCCGGGCGCGCTCCAGACCCGCGAGGTCATGCACCCGTTCACGGGCATCCAGCTGACCGAGAAGGGCGTCCGGCATCTCGCCGACTACGTCGCGACCGTGCGCTCGATCGTCGGCTACGACGTCCCGATCGCGGCCGACCACTTCGGCCACATCGGCGTCGATTCCTGCATCCGACTGGCCAGGGCGCTCGAGCCGTACACGCTGGCCTGGGTCGAGGACCTGGTCCCCTGGCAGCTGACGAGCCAGTGGCGCCAGATCACGGATTCGGTCGCCACGCCGACCTGCACCGGTGAGGACATCTTCCTGCGCGACAACTTCCGGCCGCTGCTCGAGCAGGAGGCGATCCGCGTCGTCCATCCCGACCCGGCGACGTCGGGCGGGATCCTGGAGACGAAGCGGATCGGGGAGCTCGCCGAGGAACACGGAATCCCGATGGCGCTGCACATGGCGGCGTCGCCGGTCGCCACCCTGGCGGCCGTGCACATCGCGGCGGCGACGAGCAACTTCCTCGTGCTCGAACACCATGCGGCCGATGTGCCGTTCTGGAGCGACCTCGTGACCGGCCTCCCCAACCCGATCATCCAGGAGGGGCACATCGCCGTCCCCGAGCGACCTGGCCTCGGCTTCGAGGAGCTGAACGAGGACCTCTTCCGCGAGCACCTGGACCCCGCCGACCGGGGGTACTTCGAGCCGACCGACCGGTGGGACGCCGAGGGCGGACACGACCGTCTCTGGAGCTGATGCCTTCGCTCCGGGTGACGCCCCCAGCCCCCCGCTGAGGCCGCCCGGCGCTCAGATCGTGCCGGTCAGCGCCTGCAGGCCGAGGCTGGTCAGCGCGACGGACGCCCACAGGATCGCGCCGAGGAGGAGGGGGCGGGGGCCGGCGCGGCGCAGGTCGGCGAGGCGCAGCGACAGGCCGATGCCGGCGAGCGCGGTCGTGATGAGGAACGTGCCGAGGAGCGAGAGCGCGCCGTGCCAGGTCGGCGGCACGACGCCGATCGTGTCCAGCGCGGACGCGAGCACGAATCCGATCAGGAACGGCGGCACGATGCGCCTCCAGGGGATCGAGCGCACGCCGGCGTCCGCCGCTTCGCCCGCCGCCGCCTCGCGCCGGCCGCGCAGGATCGCGAGGCCCATCACGATCGGGATCAGGAGCAGCGTGCGCGTCAGCTTGACGACGATCGCGTAGCCGCCGGCCCCCTCACCGAAGGAGTAGGCGGCGCCGACGACCGACGAGGTGTCGTTGATCGCGGTGCCGCTCCAGAGGCCGAAGGCGTGCGCGCTCATCCCCAGCAGGTGCCCGAGCGGCGGGAACAGCAGAACGGCGGCGATATTGAAGGTGAAGATGGTGCCGACCGCGTAGGCGACCTCGGTCTCGCTCGCGTCGATCACCGCCGTCGTTGCCGCGATCGCGGAGGCGCCACAGATGCCGGTGCCGACGCCGATCAGCGTCTGCGCCTTGCCGCGAACGCCGAGCAACCGCCCGAACAGCCAGGCGCCGGCGAGCGCGACCGTGATCGTCCCCAGCATCACCGGCAGGGACTGGCCGCCGACCCGTGCGACCTGCTGCAATGAGAGACCGGTGCCGAGGACGACGATCGACAGTTGGAGCACCGGCTTCCCCGCGAACGCGATGCCCGCCGTGAAGGGCTCCGCCCGCACCCGGGGCACGAGGGTTGTCACGATGACCCCGATGACGATGGCCAGCACCGGACCCCCGACGATGGGGAGGAAATGGCCGATCCCGGTCGCGACGGCGGCGACCAGCAGGGCGAGCACGAGGCCGGGCACCGGGGCGCCCAGGCGCCGGCCGACGGTACGGCTGCGCGACAGAGAAAGCGACGCGCTCACCGGCGGCGTGCTCGACCGAACGCTGCCGCTGCCTCACGCATCACCATAGGAGTAAGGGTAACGAAATGTACGGACATTTGGTCGATGCCGGATCGCGCTGAGCCGGCTTTTGACGGCGGCGTGGACCGCAGCCGGCCGGCAGGGGGGCTCGATCGCCGTCGCGGCCTGCCGCTCTGGCGCCAGCTGCGTGACGAGGTGCGCCGGCGTCTCGAGGCGGGCGAGTTCGCGGCCGCCTTCCCGGGTGAGCTGGCGTTCGCTCGTGAGTACCGGGTCAGCCGCGCGACGGTCCGCCAGGCACTCGCCGAGCTCCGGTCCGAAGGCGCCGTCGTCGCCGAGCGTGGCCGGCAGCCCCGGGTCGCCGCGCACGTCGAGATCGAGCAGCCGCTGGGCGCGCTCTACAGCCTGTTCGCGTCAGTCGAAGCGGCCGGTCAGCGCCAGGCGAGCACCGTGCGCACGCTGGATCTGCGCCGAGACCCAGTCGTCGCCGCCCGGCTCGGGGTGGAGGCGACGACCGAGCTGCTCTACCTGGATCGCGTTCGCTACGCGGACGACGAGCCGCTCGCGCTCGACCGTACCTGGCTGCCCGCGAGCATCGCCGCCCCCCTGTTGGAGGCGGACTTCACACACACCGCGCTCTATGCCGAGCTGCAGCGTCGAACAGGAGTCCGGCTCGATGCCGGGGACGAGGAGATCCGGGCGGTGCGGCCGACCCAGGTCGAGCGATCGCTGCTGCGCTGCCCGGTGGGCACCGCCGTCCTCTCCATCCATCGCCTCGGTCGGGCGGGTGGGGTCGCCGTCGAATGGCGCCACTCGATCGTTCGCGGCGACCGCTTCGCGCTGACGGCGCACTTCTCGGAGCACGGCGGCTACCGGCTCGGCGCCCGCCCATGAGCTGCGCCGCCTGACCGCCGCCTCACCGTTTCGGCGTCGCCGCGGCCGACGACGGGTGCACGCGCACCTCGCCGTCGGCGACGGGACGCCGTCCTCTCGACCAGCTCGCGAGCGCGGCGATCAGACAGATCACGATCGAGAAGGCGAACACCTCGTGCAGGCCGGAGTGGAACGGAGCGGAGATGAGGCTGGGGAAGAACGCTCGGCCCGTCAGCAACCGGGCGGTGTGCGCCGGCAGCTGGGAGAGCGTGCTCGCTCCGAGCAGCTCCTGAAGCGGGTTGTAGCCGAGGAAGGTGGCGAACAGGATCGACACCGGCGGCAGCTGCGCCGCCCGCGCCGCGACCGCTGCCGGCACCCCGTGGCCCTCCAGCCCGGCGGACATCGCGAGCGGGAGTGCGGTCGAGAGCCCGAGGATCATGAGGGTGAAGAAGATGCCCTGCGAGAACACCTGGGCGGAATTCATGAACGTGGAGTTCATGCCGCTGCCGACGCCGCGATGGCGGGCGGGAAGGCTGTTCATGACGCCGGCTCGGTTGGGCGAGTTGAAGGTTCCCATCGAGAGGCCGCTCAAGAAGAGTGCGAAGGCGAACACCGGGTAGCTGAAATCCACCGGCAGGAGGAACAGCAGGCCAAACGCGCAGGCCGCGCCGAGCATGCCGCCGGTCGCGAACTGCCGGCTGCCGAAGCGATCGGAGAGCATCCCCGAGATGGGCGCGGCAACGATCATGCCGCAGGTCGTCGGCAGCATGCAGATGCCGGCCCAGATCGGCGTCTCCTCGAAGCTGTAGCCGTGCTCCGGAAGCCAGATGCCCTGGAGCCAGATGACGAGCATGAACTGGAGGCCACCACGTGCGAGGGCGGCGAGGAACGTCGACAGGCTGCCGAAGACGAACGCCCGAATCCGGAACAGAGAGATGCGAAACATCGGATGGGCCGAGCGCGACTCGATCCAGACGAAGAGCGCGAGCAGCAGCACGCCGACGACCCCACCGACGACCACGGTCGGGCTCGTCCAGCCCATGGCGTGGCCAGCGTAGGGCTGCACGCCGTAGGTGATCGCGACCATGACCGACAGCAGCCCACCGGCGAAGGTCACGTTGCCCGGCCAGTCGATCGTCGAGGGTGAGCGGACGCCGCGGTCCCGCAGCTTGAGGTAGGCCCACACCGTCCCGAAGAGGCCGAACGGGACCGACACGAAGAACACGAGGCGCCAGTTGATCGGTCCGAGCAGGCCGCCGAGCATCAGCCCGATGAAAGACCCGCTC
>JBAPVZ010000417.1:0-1753 GCA_049283435.1 Candidatus Dormiibacterota bacterium | reverse complement strand
GCGAAGGCGCTGCTGCTGACGCTGCTGCGCTGAGCGTGCCGGGGGACGCCAGGGTCAGGACGGCAGGCGAGCGCGGCAGGACTGCCCGACGCACGGCGGATCGGGGACGCCGCCGGCGGCAGTGGCGGCCGGTGGCCGACCCTGGCTCACCGGCGCTGTTCGGCAACGAGGTCTGACACCGAGCCGGACGCGTGGATGAGGTCCCGGCTCGTCATTCGTCGCTTCGGTCGCAACGGCTCCCGCACCAAGCCACGCGCCCGCAGATCCGCGAGCGGATCGTCGTCCCGCACCGGCACCAGGCGCGCAACCCGCCGTCCGCGCCGGGTGACGATGACCTCGGATCCCTCTGCCACCGCCCGCACGTACTGGCGCAGGCGGTCACGAAGCTCGTGGATACCGACCTCACGCCGCAGCTCAGTTTCATGTGGCGCCATGGGGACGCAACGTACGCGCTCGTTCGGGGCGCTCGGGCCGGGCACCCCGCGACTCAGGACGCGACGCGCTCCGCCTGCGCATCCAGCAGCGCCCGGCTCACTTCGGGCCGCGTGAACTCGGCGGGCAGTGTCTCCCCGGCGGCCAGCAGCTGGCGCACCCTGGTGCCGCTGAGTGCTGCGCGATGCTCCGGCCCGTGCGGGCAGGTGCGCGCCGACGCCATCTGGCCGCAGACCCGGCAGTAGAACGCGTGCTCGAAGCGCAGGATGTCGATCCCGAGCTCGCCCGGCTGGTACTGATCGAAGATGCGGTGGGCAGCGTAGGTGTCGTAATAGCTGCCGACACCGGCGTGATCGCGACCGACGATGAAATGTGTGCACCCGTAGTTGCGGCGGACGATCGCGTGGAACACCGCCTCCTTCGGGCCCGCGTAGCGCATCCAGGCCGGGTTCGTCGCGAGCACGACGCGCTCCTTCGGGTAGTAGTTGCGGAGCAGCTCCTCGTAGGAGCGCATGCGCACGTAGGCGGGGATGTCGTCCGCCTTCGTCTCGCCGACGAGCGGCTGCAGCAGCAGGCCGTCCACGACCTCGAGCGCGACCTTCTGCAGGTACTCGTGCGCCCGGTGCACCGGGTTGCGGGTCTGGAAACCGACCATCGTCCGCCAGCCGAGCTGGGCCTTGCGAGCCCGCACCTCGCGCGGTCCGAGCTCGTACTCAGGGAACTCGCTCGGCGGCTTCCGGAACGCGACGACGCGCCCGGCCAGCGCCCAGGCGCCCTGCCGTCGCAGCGAGGCGACGCCGGGATGCGCCGGATCGTCGGTCCCGTAGATCGCGAGGGCCTCCGGCTCGTGCGGTGCCGGAAATGCGTTCTCGACCTCGACGACCGCGATCGGCTCGCCCTCGACCTGCAGTGCGATGCGGTCGGTGCCCCGCAGGGACGATCGCGTCGCGTCGTCGACGCGCAGCGTGATCGGGATCGTGTACGGCTGTCCGCCGCTGAGGCGCCCCCGCTCCAGGATCGAGCGGTAGTCCTCCTCGTCGACGAAGCCGGTCAGCGGAGTGAGGCCACTGCTCGCGAGCATGAACGCGTCCGCCCACTCACGCGGGCCGACCTCGAGCGCTGGCAGCGTCCGGGCCGCCTCGATCGCCGCCGCTGCCGCGTCGCCCTCCAGGAACCGCTCGCCCGCGTCCTCGATGAGTCCCCGACGGGCGAGCTCGACGAGGATCCGCTCGACCGACTCCGCCGGCGTCTCGATCTCGGAGTCGACGACGACGGAAGGCTGCAGCGGCGCCTCGTAGGGATCGCTGACCCCGGTGAAGTG
>JBAPVZ010000416.1:0-1936 GCA_049283435.1 Candidatus Dormiibacterota bacterium | reverse complement strand
AGCTCGGCCAGCGCCGCGTTCTCACCTGGTGGCAGGGCACAGTCACCCCCGCGGCCTTCGGTCAGGGTGTGGGGATGATCGCTGACACCTCCTACCGCACGCTGCGGGTCGTGCACGCCGGCAACGGCTACCAGGCCGACATCCACGAGTTCCTCCTGACCCCAGGCGGGAACGCCTTCTTCATCGTCGTGTCTCCGGTCCTGGTCCACCTCCCGGGCACACCCGCCGGCCACCTGACCCCACTGCAGGACTCGATTGCCCAGGAGGTCGACATCCGCACGGGCCTGGTCGAGTGGGAGTGGCACGGGCTGGGGCACATCCCGCTCGCACAATCCGACGTCACCCCGAAGACGAGCCCCGTCTATGACGCCTATCACTTCAACTCGCTGCAACCGCTGTCCGACGAGCGCGTACTGATCTCGGCGCGCGACACTTCGGCGATCTACGACGTGGCCCAGCCCGGCGGACGGATCGTCTGGCGGCTGGGGGGGAAGGCGAGCTCGTTTCGCATGGGCGCGGGGGCGCGCTTTCACTTCCAGCACGACGCCCGCCTGCTCGGAGGCAACCGTGTCAGCCTGTTCGACGATCAGGCTGGCCCACCGATCTACGCCGCGTCCTCGCGCGGGCTCCTCCTTGCCCTCGACCTGGGCCGTCACCGCGCCACCGTGGCCCGGCAGTACCACCGGGGTGGGCGGTCACTGGCCGAGAGTGAGGGCAGCATGCAGAGCCTTCCGGGCGGTGGGGCCTTCGTCGGCTTTGGGGCGACGCCGTGGATCTCGCAGTTCTCGGCAACCGGGCGCCTGCTCTTCGACGCGTCACTGCCGGTCGACGACGGCAGCTACCGCAGCCTGCGCTTCCCCTGGTCGGCGACTCCACACACACTCCCGGCGCTGGATCCGGTTCGCACCTCGAGCACCGCGGTCTCGCTCTACATGAGCTGGAACGGCGCCACCGCGGTCGCGCGCTGGCAGGTCCTGGCCGGATCGGTTTCCGGTTCCCTGCGACCCGTTGCGACAATCGCCGATCGGAGCTTCGAAACCCGCGTCGCCCTGAACAGCTCGGCCGCCCGGTTCGCCGTCCGCGCTCTGAGCGCCGACGGTCGAGTGCTGGCCACCTCCAAGGCGGTGATCGCTTCGTGCCTGCACTGTTGATCCGCCCGGCGCTGATGGCAGTGGCGGTGGCGCTTGTGGCCATTGGTACAGCCGCGGCTGCGCCGGCCCGGGGACTGAGCGGCATCCACAAGATCCGCCACGTCGTCGTGATCATGCAGGAGAACCGCTCGTTCGACAGCTACTTCGGCACCTTCCCAGGGGCGGCCGGCATTCCGATGCGCCACGGTCGCCCCACCGCGTGCGTGTTTGACCCGATGCGCCATCGCTGCGTCCGGCCCTACCACGATCCCCATCTCGTCAACTTCGGCGGCCCCCACGATCTGGCCGCGTATACGGCTGACTTCAACCACGGCGCCATGAACGGTTTCATCAAGGCCCGCGAGGCGTGCCAGCTGATCTTTGACAAGACCGAGTGCAATGCCAAGCTGCGCGACGACATGATGGGTTACCACGACCAGCGCGAGATCCCCAACTACTGGGCCTACGCCAAGAACTTCGTGCTCCAGGACCACATGTTCGAGCCCGACGCGTCCTGGAGCCTGCCCGCCCACCTGTTCCTGGTCTCGGAGTGGTCGGCGTTCTGCATCACGGCGGGCAACCCATTCAGCTGCACGTCGAACATCGAGGACCCCGGCCTACCGGCAGACTTCGGCCCCGCCCCGCACACGCAGCCAGACTACGCCTGGACCGACCTGACCTATCTGCTCTACCACCACCACGTCAGCTGGGGCTACTACCTGAAGAAGGGACCCGAGCCCGACTGCGAGACCGGAGAGATGTTCTGCCAGTACGCGCCGCAGGACGCTCGCACGCCGGGGATCTGG
>JBAPVZ010000415.1:0-2859 GCA_049283435.1 Candidatus Dormiibacterota bacterium | reverse complement strand
CCAGCTGACGCCGCTCGCGCTCGGTGAGGACGGCAACGTGGTCGGCGTCGGGCGCTCCAAGCGGACCTTCACCGCGGCCCAGCGCAAGGCGATCGCCCGGCGTGACGGCGGCTGCGCGTTTCCGGGGTGCGGGCGCGACCCGAGCTGGTGCGACGGACATCATTTGGTGCCCTGGTATTTGGGCGGCAGCACGGAGATCGACAATGGAGCCCTCCTCTGCCGCGGGCATCATGTGCGCGTCCACGACGAGCACTGGACGCTCGTCCGCGATCCCGTCACCGGCACCTTCGACGCCGTCCCACCCTGACCCGGTGAACCGGACGTCAGCCGCGAGTCACCGCTCAGCCGGCCGGCATGATCCCCGGGGTACCGGCCCGGCTGCCACCCGCGTCGCTCGCGCAGCGACGACGCGCCCAGGTATTGGAGCTGGGATGCCGGCGGTCGCTCATATCATCGGGAGATGGCGCAGTGCACTGCACCCGTCTACGGCCACCGCTCTGAAGGTCACCACGTTGGGGCCTGGCTCCGCACTGCTCGGCGGGACCAGCCATCCGAGCGGTGATCGGTCCTTCGAGCCGATGAACCAGGGCACCCATCCCGAAGAGCTGGCGGCCGAGGTCCTGGACGACGTGGCCAGCGTGGTCGGGGCAGAGGTCACTCTTCTCAGTCGCCTACCCGGGGGCCTCGACGTGGGTGCCATGCGCGTCCAGTTGGCCGGAAGGGCAAATGCAGTGCTCAAAGCTCGGCCCCGTGCACGGCCTCACAAGCTGGACGAGACGTTGCGAGCCCAGAGAGTGGTCGAGCACATGCGTAGGTGCGGCTATCCCACCCCGGCGTGGCTCGGAGTGGGGGCCACAGCCACTCATGTATGGCATCTGATGGACTTCGTTGACGCGGCTCCCGCGCCAGAGCTGACCCCGTCCCTCGTTGAGCAGCTGATGGAGATCATCGAACTCCAGGCTGGCCAAGCCTCCGAGCCCTACGACCACTGGTCGTACGCCTGGCGGCTCGCCACCGGTCAGGAATCCGGTCAAGACTTAGCTCCGAGTTTGTCGAGGGCTGTCGCCGGGCTTTCGGGGTATTCCTCCGTGGTGTCGGCCTTGGTCGAGCGCCTGCGGCTCGTGTGTGCCGACGTCCCACCACCCCGGGAGGCACCTGACATGGTCCATGCCGATCTCAAGCCCGACAATGTCCTGGTCCGTGACGGAGCGGTGGTGGCGGTCGTGGATATCGGGAACGCCGGTAGCGGCACGCGGGCGACTGATCTCACCACTCTCCAGTGGCACACCTTCCAGGATCCGCTGGACGGTGTCCGAAGGCGGCTGTGGACGAGAATCCTCGCCCTGGTCGGCTGGGAGGGGGCGGCGGTGCTCGCAGCGACACACATCCTCCTGATGCTCGAGTTCCCCATCCGTCACGGGCGCCACGATGTCGTTCCAGGGGTGGTCAAGCGCGGCCATCGCGCCCTCGACGAGCTGAACTCGCTTCGCTAACTGTCGCCGGTGGAGACCAGTCAGGAGGGCCGAGAAACATCGTCAGCGATCAGGCACTCGGTCGCGCAAGCTGGCCAGCCACCTCTCCGTCTGCCGTGGGGACGTGAGATGGACGATCGGAGGGCCCGCAGGGTCTTGGCACCAGGCACGGATCCGCCGCCGCTTGCTCTCGAACGATCTGAAATGCCAAACGATGATGGAGTCCCTCGAAAACATGGTCCGCAGCGATTCCCGGTTTCCGTTGCAGATCAGGCTCCGATCGAAGACACGGACGACGGTCCGGCGCAAGAGTCGCTGCAGAGAGAACCAACGCGGATAGTCGAGGGCGACGATCAGGGGGCGGTGCGAGAGCGGCACGTCGAGCCACTTGCCGTACGCCGCGTCGAGGATCCATTCCGGTCGCGCGCAAATCCTTCCGATGCGTTCGCGTTGTCTCTCGCCGGGAACCTCGACCCATCCGGGTTCCCAGGTGAGGTCATCGACGGCGTGCCACTCGATCGCGGTCGCCTCGGCCAGGCGCTTGGCCATGGTGGATTTTCCCGAGCCCGTGACGCCGTAGACGAGGATCCGGCGCACGTCCGGCGGCAGCTCGCTGGTGACCACCGGCCACAGTATATGAACGAGCGCGGCGCCCGCAGCCGGCGCCCCGTCACTGGTGCGATACGCCAGCTTGCGTCGGGCATTGCGGCATGCTGGCTTCATCGAACAGATGTACGATATGGCTCGATGGCCCATCGACCGAGCGAGGCCGACATCCGGCGGGTCAATTACGCGAACGACTGCCTCGCCCTCCGGTTGCCGCGCGCCTTCGAGGAGGGGGATCGCTACACGTCGGTCCCCGCCAACGGCAGGTTCGAGGGCGTCGTGCTGGCTCGCATCGCCCATCTGAACGACCGTTCGTCGCCGCGGCGGACCGACGACCACCGGATCTGGCTGCCACGGATCGACGACTGGGGGCGAATCCTGGCGTCGCACGCGATGGGCGCGATGAACCGCAGCCGGCCTGCCTGGTGGTATCGCTGGTCGGTTCTGCGGGCGATCGCCGATGCCTGCCGGCGGTGGCCCGATGCCAGCCCGGAGGACGCGGCCGCCCGTCTCTACGCGGCAATGAAGGAGATCGACCTGCCGGTGCCGCTGCCTCCGATCGGTCACGGCACCTGGAGGCGGTGACAAAGTTCACGCGGCTGCGCCCGGGTGGACACCGACTTCTGGACGCTGGCATCTGCGTCGATGGACTAGGGGCGCTCACACGCGACGCTGCTGCCCGAGAGCGGCGACGGCAGGCCCAGGCAGCGAGAGAGTGTGCGGAACGCCGGGCGGGTGCCCGCTTCTAGGTGCGGACGGGGGACGCGCGATGGCTCTGCAC
>JBAPVZ010000414.1:0-2801 GCA_049283435.1 Candidatus Dormiibacterota bacterium | reverse complement strand
GCCGCCGGCAGCCACGCCGGGGCCGGTCGCACCGGCGACCTCCCCGCCAGGGGCGAACCCGGCCCCGCCGCCGACCGGGTTGCCGCTGCCGGTCGCGGCGAGCGAACGTGATCCCTCGCCCCCGACCGCGGCGACGCCTCCGGCGGCCACGGCGGCCGGTGACGGCGATGCGATCGCGGCCGGCTGGCAGCAGATCGTGGATGCGCTGCCGTTCAAGGTCAAGGCCTACTACAAGGAGGCCCGGCCAGAGCTCGACGGGTCGACGTTGCGGCTCTGGTTCCCGTACGCGTTCCACCACCAGTCCGCACTCGAGTCGCAGCGAGAGGTGGAGCCGCGGGTCAAGGCCTGGCTCGGTGCCGAGACGACGCTCGAGTTCCGGCTGCGCGGGCAGTCGGAGGCGTCGACGGCACCGCGCGCGCCCATCGCTCCGGAAGAGGACGCCGCCGTGCAGGAGGCGGTCCGCAAGCTCGAAGGCCGCGTCGTGCGGGTGAGGGAGATCAAGACGTGAACCAGCAGATGAAGATGATGCAGCAGGTCCAGCGCATGCAGGCCAAGATGGCCAAGGTGCAGGAGGATCTGGAGAAGGAAGAGATCGAGGCGACGGCCGGCGGCGGGGCCGTCAAGGCGACCGTCAACGGGCAGCAGCGCCTGCTCGCGGTCGCGATCGATCCTGACGTCGCCGACGACGTGGAGATGCTCCAGGACCTGATCGTCGCCGCCGTCAACGAGGCGAGCGAGCAGTCGAAGACGCTGGCCGCCGAGCGGATGCAGGAGGTGACCGCCGGCATGGGGCTGCCGCCCGGCCTCATCTAGGCGGCGGGGCCGAGGCCGTGATCTCCCTGCCACCGGCGCTGGAGGAGCTCATCCAGGAGTTCTCGCGCCTGCCCGGCGTCGGACCGAAGACCGCGCAGCGGCTCGCGTTTCACGTGCTGCGACTCGGGCCGGACCGAGCGGAGGCGCTGGCGGCCGCGATCGAGGCGGTGAAGGCCCGCGTCGGCTACTGCACCGAGTGTCACAACATCGCCGAGGAGGCGCTCTGCCCGATCTGCGCGTCGACGCGGCGGGACCGGACCCAGATCTGCGTCGTCGAGTCGCCGCTGCACCTGCTCGCGATCGAGCGCACCGCGGAGTACCAGGGTCTCTACCACGTCCTCCACGGCGTGATCTCCCCGATCGACGGCATCGGCCCCGAGGAGATCCACATCCCGCACCTCCTGGACCGGGTCCGCCGGGGCGAGGTGCGGGAGGTGATCGTCGCGACCGACGCCGACCTGGAGGGGGAAGCGACGGCGGTCTACCTGCACCGGGCGCTGGAGCCGCTCGGGGTCAGCGTGTCGAGGCCGGCGCACGGCCTGCCGGTCGGTGGGGACCTCGAGTACGCGGACGAGCTCACGGTCGCACGCGCGCTGCTCGGCCGCCGATCGTTCGCCTGAGCGACCCCAGACGGCCGAACGCCGGCAAGGGGACGTCATCCCGCCTCGGGAAGCGTCGCATCGCCGACGAGCGGCCGCCCTCGGCGGATGCGTAGGGGACCGCCTGGACAAGCCCGGTTGCGTTCGTGTATAGTTTCACGTCGCGCCCCGCGGCAGGGGCGCTCGGAAAACCACCTCCGGCCGAGTTCGGCCGAGGTGCCGGGGAAGTCGGATTCTCCGGGGACGGAGGGGTATAATCCCTCGGTCGCGAATCGATCCGCAAGGCCGCAGGGCGCCCCTCGGAGCAGGGGTGATCGGGATCGCTCGGTACTTTGACAACTGAAGAGTGGGAAAGACTCTGAGAGTCGAAGAGACTCAGGGCTCGTAAGGCCTTGGGTTCCTGTCTTTGGACGGAGAGTTTGATCCTGGCTCAGGATTAACGCTGGCGGCGCGCATCATACATGCAAGTCGAGCGAGGGCTCTTCTCCCGCAAGGGAGGGGAGTTCCTAGCGGCGAACGGGTGCGTAACACGTGGGCAACCTGCCTCGTCGTGGGGAATAAGCCCGGGAAACCGGGTCTAATGCCGCATGAGGTCGCCGAGGGCATCCTCGGTGAAGAAAGCCGTAAGGCGCGACGAGATGGGCCCGCGGCCTATCAGCTAGTCGGTGGGGTAACGGCTCACCGAGGCTATGACGGGTAGCTGGTCTGAGAGGACGACCAGCCACATGGGGACTGAGACACGGCCCCGACTCCTACGGGAGGCAGCAGTAAGGAATCTTCCGCAATGGGCGAAAGCCTGACGGAGCGACGCCGCGTGTGGGATGAAGTCTCTAGGGATGTAAACCACTGTCGGAGGGGAAGAGAATGGACGGTACCCTCCAAGAAAGCCCCGGCTAACTACGTGCCAGCAGCCGCGGTAACACGTAGGGGGCAAGCGTTATCCGGATTTACTGGGCGTAAAGCGCGTGTAGGCGGCTGGTCAAGCGTGGCGTGAAATCTCCGGGCTCAACCTGGAAACTGCGTTGCGAACTGGCCTGGCTAGAGTGCAGGAGAGGGTGGTGGAATTCCCGGTGTAGCGGTGAAATGCGTAGATATCGGGAGGAACACCAGTGGCGAAGGCGACCACCTGGCCTGTTACTGACGCTGAGACGCGAAAGCGTGGGGAGCAAACCGGATTAGATACCCGGGTAGTCCACGCCCTAAACGTTGTGAACTAGGTGTTGGCAAGATTGACCTTGTCAGTGCCGCAGCTAACGCATTAAGTTCACCGCCTGGGAAGTACGGTCGCAAGATTAAAACTCAAAGGAATAGGCGGGGGCCCGCACAAGCAGCGGAGCGTGTGGTTTAATTCGATGCAACGCGAAGAACCTTACCTGGGCTTGACATGTT
>JBAPVZ010000413.1:0-7634 GCA_049283435.1 Candidatus Dormiibacterota bacterium | reverse complement strand
GACCAACGATTCCTTACAGCCACGCGGAACTCTCACTTGTGCGATCCACGGCCTGCGGAAGGTCGCTTTCGACTGGCGCCTTTCGGATCCGCGTACCGACACGTCGGCTCCCGTGGCGACTGGCTCGGGCCGCCGGGGATGCCCGGGACCGGCGCGCACGGCGGGGCCGGGAGCCGCGCCCCGCAAGGACGGCGAGTTACCATGGCGACGCTGACGACGCGCGCCGCGGTTCGGTTCGGCGCGAGACTCGCGACTTCAGGGTCGACGGGAGGTGGCTGTATTGCAACGTTTGCCCAGTAGTGGCTAGTCCGGCCGTCGATCTTGCCGCGTACCGGGACGCGGTCGCGCGGCTGGTGGAGCCCATCAGCACGTCCGGCGCGCTGGACGAACGGCACATCCGGGACTGGCTCGCCATCCCCGAGGTCACCCAGTTGCTGTCCGCAGTGCCGGGCGGCGTCGAGGGGGTCGCAGGCAGCCTCACGGAAGAGCTTCGCTGGTACTGGCACCCCGCGCACCGTTGCACATCCCGCCAGTCCCCCTCGGCCTGGCTCCGGATCTACCTCCTCTCCCGGATCGATGCGCTCTGGTGGAATAGCACGCCGGAGTTTCAGACCGACGCGGAGGTCCTGGCTGCGGAGGGGCTCGCCGAGATCCACCAGCTGCGCCGGTCGGGACGCCTCCACTTCTCCTATCACCGCCTGCCGCGCGGACTGCCCGGGCGCGCTCGCGACTGGGCCTATCGGAGGCTGCTGCCCGCACGGCGACCGCGGACTGCGGGGTTGAAGCTCACCTGGGTGCGGCCGGAGATGCTGATCGCGCTGAACCACCTCGCGCTCGAATTCAAGCGCGCCGCTCCCGCGGGGACGCCGCCGATGTGGGTGACGAGCATGGTGCGGAGCGTCGAGGAGCAGCACGAGCTTCGCGCTCTCGGCTATCCGGCGTTCGTCCCCAGTTCCCACTCCTCCGGATACGCGTTCGATGTCGAGGTGCATTGGTTCGCACGCTTCGGCGCCCGTACCACGCTCATCGACCTCCTCTGCGAGTACCAGCGCGCCGGAGCGATCAACGCGATTGACGAGGGGCACGTGTGGCACGTCTGCCTCAGCCCCGACGCCGTCGCCGAAACGAGGCGGTCGGACACCTTCGCGCTCGAGGTCTGACGACCGTGTGCGGCATCGTCATCGTCGACGGCGACGGACCCGATCGGGAGCTCTTCCACCGCATGCTCGATGCCATTCGTTCCCGTGGCGAGATCGAGGAGACGCTGTGCCGGCCGACCGCTCTGCTCGGCGTGCAGCGGCTGCGGATCGTGGATCGCGAGCGCGCGATCCAACCCTGGACGTCGCTCGATGGCCGGTGGGCGCTTTGCTACAACGGCGAGCTCTACAACCTTCGGCCGCTACGGGCGGAGCTGGCCGCGCACGGGCATGAACTGCGCAGCGAGAGCGACACCGAGGCCGTGCTCGAGTCGTTTCTGGAATGGGGCGAGCAGGCGCTCGAGCATCTGCGGGGTGAGTTCGCGTTCGCGATCACCGAGCTCCCCACCGGCCGGGTGTTCCTGGCCCGCGACGCGCTCGGGGTGAAGCCTCTGTACTGGTCGCAGGCGGAGGGCCGCCTCCACGTGGCTTCGGAGATCAAGGCCCTGGTTCCGGTGGGAGCGCCGATCTTCGAGGTGCCTCCGGGTCACCGCGGCTGGGCGAGCCCCCTCGCGGCGCCCGAGCTCGCCCCGTACGTCGACCTGCTCCACCTGGGCGACGACGAGGAGCCGATCGAGAGCCCGTCGGCGGCCGCCCACCTGCTCAGGGATGCCCTCGTCGACAGCATCCGGTGCCGCGTGGATACGGACCTCAGGGTCGGCGTGGTCCTCTCAGGCGGCCTGGACAGCACGATCACGCTCCTCCATGTCGCGCAGCAGCATCCCGACTGCGTTGCGTTCACGATCGGCACCAGGGACAGTGAGGACGTCCATTTCGCAACGCAGGTGGCCAGGGATCTCGGCGTCGACCACGAGGTGATCGACGTGAGCCCCGGTGCCTTTGGGGTTGGTGACGTCCGGCGCGCCATCCGGGTCTCCGAGCTCACGGAGTACGGCGACATCATCAACGCCGTCGTCTCGGATCGCCTCTTCAAGCGCATTCACGAGCGGGGGATCAAAGTCGTGCTGTCCGGGGACGGCTCGGACGAGCTCTTCGGTGGCTACGAGATCTTCAGGGAGATCGGCGACGCGTCGCGCCAGCGCCTGTTCCAGCACATCGTGCGATCGCTCTGCCGGACCGAACTGCAGCGGGTCGACCGGACCAGCATGGGGCACGGGGTGGAGGTCAGGGTGCCCTTCCTCGACCTCTCCGTCGTCCGCATCGCGCTGCGGCTTCCCATCGAGCTCAAGGTGCGCGAAGGGCAGGAGAAGTGGATCCTTCGCCACGCGTTCGCCGACGTGCTGCCCGACTACATCCGCCTGCGCAAGAAGAACCCGATGTCGTATTCGTCGGGGGTCCATGAGCGCATCCGGCTGTACCGCCCCCTCTTCGCTCGGTTCTACCGCGCCTGCGGGTACCGGCTGGCCGGGGGGCTGCGCCGGGACTTCTGGTACTCGCTCGAGCGCTCCGGCATGGACCTCGATCGGGCCCTGGCCGCGGAGAGGGCGGAGATCGATCACACGCCGTGGGAGCATGCGCGCGATCTCGCCGGCGCACTTCGATGGAACCTCACCGCCGCGGCCCAGCAGGCGATGGGCAAAGTTTCGCCGCTGTCGCGTCGGGATTGATCCCAAACCTGGGAGGCTGAACCGGGCCCGACACAGTTCTGTAACGACCCCAGCCGAAGCTCCATGGCCGTGCGGGGATCGCGATGGGAGAGCCTTGTCGGACTCGGGCACTTGGTCGTCCTGGTCCTTCTCGGCCTGCTCGCCGGCGTCGAGCTCACGCACGTGCTGGAGTGGCCCGCCAAGACGCAGCTGCCCGGACCGGAGTGGCTGGCGGTGCAGAACCACCTCTATGGCGGCTACGCCACCTTCGGAGCGGTAGCCGAACTCCTGATCCTCGCGGTGAGTGTCGTCCTTGCGATCGGTCTGCTCGTCGTTCGGGATCGGCAGGGATGGGTCTTCTGTGCCGTGGCGGTCGCGATCGCGGCCATGCTGACCGTCTTCGCGCTCGGCCTGCAGCCCCTCAACATCGCCCTCTCCCACTTGAGTCCGACGGCACTCCCCGCTGACTGGACCCAATTGCGGGATCGGTGGAGTGCCTACCACACGGTCTGCTTTGCGCTGGCCTTCGCAGCGTTTGCAATCGTTCTCGGTGAGGTCAGCTGGAGGCGCCCCAGCACCGCGACGTAGCCGATCGCCGCACCGTCCCGGCGTCTGCGGGAGATCGGCTGGCGCCCTTTCCCGCACCACCCGGAGCGACAGTAGACGCGGTCGCAGCAACCGAGTTCGACGGGCCGCGCTCACGCGCAGAGACTCCCCTGGGGCTTGGGGCGATGGCGGACCTCAAGGTGGCACTGTGCGACCCTTGGGGGCTCGCGCACTCGCCGCTCACAGTCCGACGAATGCGACTGCTCCCACGGCGATCAGCACCAGGGCGGTGATGGTGGTGGCGTGACGCTCCAGCCACTCGCCCTTGATCTGGTAGCCAACGAAGGCCCCGACCATGGTGAGGCCGACGAAGACGACCATGGTCACCGCGGCGAAATGGCGAGCACGCCGAGTACCGAAGCGGTGCCATAGCCGGCCGCGGCGAAGGCCACCGGCAGGATCGTGAGGTCGGGTGAGGCCGCCACGCCGAAGGGGACCACGATCGCGGCGAGACGGCCACCGAGCCCGTGCGCAGGCGGTTTGGTGCGGGGGAACTGGAGATCGGGTGCCTCCGTTCTGTGCTCCGTGATCCCGTGGTCATGAGCATGGTCATGCCGGCGACCCGCCAGCCCCCAGATCAGGAAGCCGAGGCCGGTCACCATGAGCAGGCCGCCGACGATGCGCCCCCTGCTCGCGATCGCTGGGTCTGGTCGATGGCGAACGGCGTGGCCGCACCGTGGTCTACAGGCTGTACGACAGCCATGTCGCTCAGCTCCTCGACGAGGCCGTCTACCACGTCGAGCATCTCCGCCTGGGCAAACCTGACCGCGCCGATATCGCGTGAACGTTGGTCCGCACGAGATTGCTCCGCAGAGGAGGAGATCAGCTGGACCCAAGCTGATCGGCACCGGCGGGCTTGGCGGCGGCCGGGGACTCATTGAGCAGCCTCACAAGCAACGGCGGCCGCTGACGTGAGGCGCCTGAGGAAGCCGGCGATCATGCGCAGCCCGGCCCACAGGTCCCCAGGTCCGGCTCGTGGGTGCCCCGCTGCACCGCTTCAGTCCCGATGGTTCACGATATTGATTACGTTGCCGTCGGGTGCTCGAACGAAGAACCGGGTTACCCCCCAGGGCTCCGTAGTGATCGGATGCACGATGTCGTAGCCGAGCTTCTGTGCCTCTGCATAGGCGCCTTCGACGTCGTCCGTGTGGACGGAGATGACCGAGTCCTCGGGTGCACTGGCGTCGTGCGTCACGAGCTGGACCTGCGCTCTCGTGTCAGGTGAGACGAAACGGGCCACCCAGCCCATGTTGAAGTCCTCGGTACTCAGCCCTAGGTAGTCGGTGTAAAAGCTCCTCGCTGCCTCGACGTCGGCAACTCGGAGGTTCGCCGTAATGCTCGTGGCGCGCATGCCGGTCCTCCTCCCTGCAACGGATGGTCCTCGAGAACGCAACGAGGTCTCGGTACTTCACAAATACCCACAACCGACCTCGCGTCGAGACGCACAGCCGGAGGTTCTCGGGTGCGCCGGCCCGCGCTAACGGCGGGGGAGGAGCTCGAGTTGTTCCGCCCGGTCGGTGAGCGCGCGCTGGATCGTCGTCACCAGGCCGCGGATGATCTCCTCGTCGGCGCGATCCTCGACCCGTACCCGACGCAGGTGGCCGAGCGCTTCCTGCATCGCATAGATCCCGCTCGCCTCCTCGGTGCGCAGCCGGGTCGCGGCGAGCCGGATCGCGGTCGCGTGCCGCTGAGCGCCGTGGTCCGCGAGCAGATCGACGAGCCGGGACGCCGCGGAGAGCGCCTGCTGCGTCGTCGCGTTGACGGTGCCGGGCAGCGGAATCAGCACCGGCTCCGGCCGCGCCTGCCGCCGGCGGCCGAGGCTTTGCAGTCGCGGCGCCCTGGCGCGGCGCAGCGCACGCCAGGGACCCGGACCGATCATGATCGCGAGCCCGGTCAGGATGAGCAGCGCGGCAAGGCCGCCGGCGACCGCTTCCAGCATCGCCTAGCGCAGATCTCCGTGCGGATTCCTACCGACCGCGGCACCAGGACCATCGACGCGCCCCACCATTACGTAAGCGTAGCCGAGGTCGATCGGGTTCGACGCGTTCAGATTCCAGAACCGCGTCCCATGCCCCCGTGCGGGCTCGGCGGTGCCGGCAGGAGGGCCGGGCACGACCGGGAGAACGGGGCCTCGCGAGCCGGGAATGCGGTTCCCGGTGGGGAGCCATTGCAGTCAGATGGAGCAGGCCGGTGAGACGAGCGCCTCCCGCAGCGTGAACCGACCCTCGAGCAGCGATTTCCCGAGGATGACCGCGTCCGCACCCTGCGCGGCGACGGCAGCGAGGTCCTCGACCCGGGCGATCCCGCCCGAGTAGGTGAGAGGGAAGGCGGTGGCGCGGCGGGCCGCGGCCAGCACGTCGATATCGGGCCCCGCCAGCGTCCCATCGCGGTCGATGCTCGTCAGGATCACGCCCGCGAGCGCAGCACCGGCCCAGGCCCCGAGGATGCCGGGGACGTCGAACGTGGTGTCCGCCTCCAGCCACCCGGCCACCGCGGGCGTCCCTGCGCGCACGTCGAGCGCCGCCTGGACCCGCCCCGGATGGGCGGCCGCGATGTCCCGCAGCCGCTGCTGAGCCCGGACGGCAGTCGTGCCCATGACGACGCCGGCGGCGCCGGCCGCGAGCCACCGCTCGACGTCCTGCTCCTCTCGCACGCCGCCCGCGACCTGGACGGCAAGGTCGGTCTCCGAGACGAGGCGCCGGACGAGCTCACGCTGGTCGCCGGCGCCGCGCGCGGCGTCGAGGTCGACGACGTGCAGGCGGGTCGCGCCGGCTTCCCGATAAGCGAGTGCCAGCGGCAGGGGATCGCTCGTGTACGCGGTCTCCTGGGCGAAATCCCCGGTCCGCAGCCGGACGACCCGGCCACCGCGCAGATCGAGAGCCGGCACGAGCTGCAGCGGACGGTCCGGCACGACGGGCCGTCAGCGGTAGTTCGTGAACTCGAGCGGGACCGGGATCGAGTCGTCGTCGCGGAGTGCTGCGATCACCGCCTGCAGGTCGTTCTTGGACTTCGCGGAGACGCGCAGCTGGTCGCCCTGGATCCGCACCTGGATCTTGGGCGCGACCGCGCGAGCACGCTTCTGCAGCTGCTTCGCCAGATCGTCGGAGATGCCGGCGTTGAGCTCGACCTCGATCTGTCCCCGTCCCTTGGAGACCGTCTTCGGGGGGGCCGGCTTGAACAGCTTCGCCGAGAGCTTGCGCTTGGCTCCTTTCTCGCGCAGCACCTGCAGGGCCGCCCGCGCCCGGTCTTCGGTCGCCGACTCGACGACGATCTTCTCGCCTTCTCGATCCAGCGTCGTGTCGGTGCCCTTGAAGTCGAACCGGGTCGCCGTCTCTCGCCGCGCCTGGTCGAGCGCGTTCGTCAGCTCCGCACTGTCGTACTCGGACACGATGTCGAAGGAGAAGTCCTGCGGCATGGCTCCCTAATGTATGAAATGCGCGACGGAGTTGGTATAGGCCACGATCGCGATCGCGACGAGCAGGATCGCGAGGACGGCGGTGCCCCCCATCAGCATCGCGATGCCGACCTGCGACGCGTCGACCCGCTCGGTGCCGGCCGCGATCTCCGACTGGGAGAGCGGGGTGTGGAGATCGTCGACCCCCTCGGCACGCGCGCGCGCCTGCAGGTCCTCCATGAGCTCCCTGCCGCCGGTCGGGACCGCGTCGTCGGGCAGGCTCGCGACCGCCGCGCGAAGGTTGTCCTGGTGGCGCCCGAGCTCGGTCGTCACGAGGTCGAGCGTGCGCGTCGCGGATGGTGTCTGGTACTCGCGCCGGAGGTCGGCAATGATGTCGTAGAGCCCTGCCATTGGTCCTGCAACGAGTTCTAACAGACTGGAGCGGTCGCGTGCGATCGGAAAGGGCGCCCGCCAGCCACCGCCGCGCGCGCGGCCGCCCCTGCGAGAATCGACAGCCGTGCCGCAACCTCAGCTGCGCGTCGTCGTCGCGCCGAACCCGTTCAAGGGCTCGCTCGGCGCCCCCGCCGCGGCCACGGCGATCGCGGCCGGGGTGCGCGACGCGCTGCCGAGTGCGGAGATCGTCGAGATCCCGGTCGCCGACGGGGGCGAGGGGACCGTCGAGGCGCTCGTCGCCGCGGGCGGCGGCGATCTCGTGCCGGTCGAGGTCGAGGGCCCGCTCGGCGAGTTGGTGACGGCATCGTTCGGGCGGCTCGACGGTGGCCGAACGGCAGTCGTGGAGCTGGCGGCGAGCAGCGGGCTGCCGCTGGTGCCGGCCGATCGGCGCGATCCTCGGCGCGCGTCGACCTACGGGTTCGGGCAGCTGCTCGAGGC
>JBAPVZ010000412.1:0-1703 GCA_049283435.1 Candidatus Dormiibacterota bacterium | reverse complement strand
GGTTGAGAAGGCGCGAGAGCGGCAGGTAGACGTCGCGCACCTCGTCCATAGAGACCTCTTCGTTGAGACCGTGGAGCTGGTCGAGGTCGTCGTCCGTCAGCGTCAGCGGCGTCGCGGCACGCAGCCGGGCCCACTCGTCCCGGGTGAAGTCGGCGTAGGGGGAGAAGGGATCGTCGAAGCCGGCCAGGCCCGCGGATGGCGTCGCCATGTCACGAAGAAAGGTAATCCGCGGGGGCGATCGGCGGACTTCTGCGATCATGAGCCGGTGAGGATCCGGACCTTCTCCGTCGAGGAGGCGAACCGGGCGCTGCCCCAAGTCCGCCGGTACGCCGAGCGCATCGTCACCCTCGGCCGGCAGCTCTCGGAGCTGCAGGACGACCTCCAGGTCGCGACTTACCGGAGTGGGCGCAGCGACGCGACGCAGGGGGACGAGGCGGCGGTGAGAGCCGCGACGGCGGCCCTCCGCGAGGTCGAGGAGGGCTTCCTTGACGCGCTGCACGGGCTGGAGACGATCGGCGTCGAGCTGAAGGATCCCCGCCAGGGATTGGTCGACTTTCCGTCCGTTCGCGAGAACGTGATCGTCGAGCTGTGCTGGCGGCTCGGCGAGGATCGCATCTCCTACTGGCATCCGACCGGCGCCGGCCACGACCCTCGCCACTCGCTCTCCTCCGGGGGTTGACCGGGACGGCGCACCGTTGACGAGCGCGCGGCGCCGGACGCGGCTACGTCAATCCGGGGGCGGTTCGCTCAGGCGGCAGCCTGGCCTCGCCCTGCCGACGCGACCACCCGCGCCTGCCGCGAGCCTCTGGTCAGCAGCCGCCAGACGAGGAGGATGAGGACGTCGAGCAGCGTGCCGAGAACGACGCCGAGCCCGAGCGTCGCCCAGACGTTCAGGATCACGGTCGGGCCGCTCGCCAGGTGCTGGGTCGAGGCGAAGGTGATCCGCCAGAACGTGAGCGTCGTCCCGGCGCCGGCCACGAGCCGGATCGCGAGCGCGGCCGCGGCGCAGGCCACGATCACCCAGAGGAACCAGTCGAGCAGGAGGCGCGCCGTCGCCGGCGGCCGGAAGCCGCCGGGCAGGCGCAGACGGCCCGCCTCGGCGTCGCGCTCGGGCGGGGTCCAAACTTCGGTTCGGTCGCCACGCTCCTCGCACTGCACCCAGGACGGCAGGCGCCCCAGCTCGAACGCCTTCCAGAGGTCGGGAACCGAGCCCATCGAGTTCGCGATCACGATCACGAAGCCGACCCCGGCCGTCACCGGTGCGACGAGCAACGCGATGCCGACCAGGTCGACGACGACGACCGGGGCCAGCAGCGCGAGGAGACTGCCGTTGCGGGTGAGGCGCCCGCGGCTCGTCGCCCGCACGAACGGCGGCAGCGAGCGCAGGCTTACCGCCAGGCGCGGCTCCCCACCGACCGCGAGCACCGCCAGGCTGTGCATCGCCTCGTGCGCGACGATCGTGAGCGCGAGGCCGACGATCGCATCCAGGTAGCCGACGGCGAGATCGCCGTGCAGCGCGATGTCGAGCGCTCCGAACAGGATCCCGCAGACGAAGAACAGGGCGATCGCGAGCAGCGCCCAGATGCCGGCCAACCGCTCCGTGTCGCCGAGCTCGGCGAGCGGTCGAGTGCTCCTCGGGACTCTCACGGCCGGCCGGGCGCCGGGTGGGCGGGCGCCAGGGCGGGCGCCGCGCGCATCAGCGC
>JBAPVZ010000411.1:0-3209 GCA_049283435.1 Candidatus Dormiibacterota bacterium | reverse complement strand
GCCTCGACCTCGACCAGGCGCCCCCAGCGCACCTCGCCGTCGAGCTCCCGCACGACCAGCTTGCCCAGGAGATCGCGCGCGACGGTGAGCGCATCGCGGTCGAAGAAGGCAGCGTCGAGCAGATCGCCTCGCGGTCTCGCCGGGGCGCCCGTCGAGCTTGCTGCCACCGCCGCCGCGGCGACGGTCACCTGACGCTGACGTGCACGTTCGCGACCCACCCTTTCCTTATCGTAGAGACGGCGTCGAATCGCGGCCAGTTGGGCAGGTTCGAGCGGGCACCGGTGTCGAGGGTGAGCGCTGCCGGCTGGCGCCCCTTATCGTTAGACGTGAACCGGGGCCGATCGCTCGCCCGGTTCGACGGCCGGGCCGCGGCATGGGCCCGGGCGACCGCCGAGCACAAGGAGGATTCTCGAGATGGCGACCGCCACCGCGTCGACAATCGATCGCATCGAGGAGCTGCTCGGGGACGGGGCGCAGGATCTCCTGACGCACGCCTGCACGACCGTTCCGAAAGAGCACCTGCACCTGCCGGGGCCGGACTTCGTGGAGCGGATCTGGTCGCGCAGCGACCGCGGGCCGCAGGTGCTGCGCAGTCTCGCCCAGATCTACGACCACGGCCGCCTGGGCGGTACCGGCTACGTGTCCATCCTGCCCGTCGACCAGGGCATCGAGCACTCCGCGGGCGCCAGCTTCGCACCCAACCCGATCTACTTCGACGGCGGGAAGATCGTCGAGCTCGCGATCGAGGGGGGCTGCAACGCGGTCGCCTCGACCTTCGGCGTCCTGGGCTCGGTTGCCCGCCAGTACGCGCATCGGATCCCCTTCATCGTGAAGCTCAATCACAACGAGCTGCTGACCTATCCGAACAAGTACGACCAGATCCTGTTCGGCACCGTCCGCGAGGCGTGGAACATGGGCGCGGTCGCGGTCGGTGCGACGGTCTACTTCGGCTCGGACGAGGCCGACCGGCAGATCGTCGAGATCGCCAGGGCGTTCCACGAAGCGCACGAGCTGGGCCTGGCGACCGTGCTCTGGTGCTACCTGCGCAACTCCGCTTTCACCAAGGACGGCATCGACTACACGCTGGCGGCCGATCTCACCGGTCAGGCGAACCACCTGGGCGTCACGATCGAGGCCGACGTCATCAAGCAGAAGCAGCCGGAGAACAACGGCGGCTACAACGCGCTGCACTTCGGCCGGACCTCGCCGCTCGTCTACGAGAAGCTGACGACCGACCACCCGATCGACCTCACCCGCTATCAGGTCGTGAACTGCTACCTGGGCCGGGCCAGCCTCATCAACTCCGGCGGCGCGTCCTCGGGCGCGACCGACCTCGCGGAAGCGGTGCGCACGGCCGTCATCAACAAGCGGGCGGGCGGCGCCGGGCTGATCAGCGGCCGCAAGTCGTTCCAGCGTCCCTTCGAGGAGGGCGTCAACCTGCTGCACACGATCCAGGACGTGTACCTGCAGGAGCAGATCACGGTCGCCTGACCGCGAACCACCCCGGCCGAGGCGCGCCGCGACCACCGGCGCGCCGGCCGCGTCTCGGTGCCCGCGCCGGACAAAAGTTCGACGTCTGGTATGGTGAGCGTGGCTCGGCAATCGAGCCGCACCCCGTCCGGGTCCTCTCCTCCCCGTCATAGCAACGGTGTCCTGGTCGTCGCGGTACAACCCGAAAGGGAGAGGATCACCGGAGTTCTATGTGAATACATTCGCCGAAGCGGGCATCAGCGCCCGCACACTTGCCGCGCTTGCGGGACAGGGCATCGAGACGCCCGTCGAGGTGCAAGCGGGCTCCATCCCCGATCTGCTGCAGGGCCGTGACGTCGTCATGGAAGCCCCGACCGGATCGGGCAAGACGCTCGCCTTCCTGCTGCCGATGATCGAGCGCATGAGCGGCCAGGCGGCCGGCCCACGCGGTCTCATCGTCACCCCGACCCGCGAGCTCGCGCTGCAGAACGACCAGGTGTTCAAGTCGCTCGACACCGACCTGAAGGACGCGCTTCTCTACGGCGGCGTCGGCTACGCGACCCAGACCCAGGCGCTGAAGCAGGGCGCCGACGTCGTGATCGGCACCCCGGGCCGCATCCTCGACATGGTCCAGCGCAAGCTGCTCTCGCTCTCCCGCGTCGAGTACCTGGTGCTCGACGAGGCCGACGAGATGCTGGACGTGGGCTTCGCGCCCGACGTCGAGCGGATCATGGGTCTGACCTGGCAGCCGCAGACGGTCCTCGCCTCGGCGACGATGCCGGAGTGGGTCACCCGCATGATCGATCGCCACCTCCAGGACCCGACCCGGGTTCGCGTCCAGCCGCCGGAGGAGTCGGCGCTGGAGCACGGGCTCGCCCACGTCCAGCGGACCGAGAAGCTGGACGTGCTCGTTCGCCTGCTGCGCCAGTTCGACGGCTCGGCGATCGTGTTCGGTCGCACGAAGCACGGCGTCGGCAAGCTGCACACGGAGCTGCGCCGCCGTGGCCTGCAGTCGATGCAGCTGCAGGGGAACCTCGGGCAAACCGCCCGCGACCGCACGATGGCCGCCTTCCGCGAGGGCGGGGTCGACGTCCTCGTGGCGACCAACGTCGCCGCCCGCGGCCTCGACGTCAGCCACGTCGGCCTCGTCATCAACTACGAGCTGCCCGACACGCCGCAGTGGCTGACACACCGTATCGGCCGCACCGCCCGGATGGGTGGCCGGGGCTGGGCCCTCACCTTCATCACGCCGGAGGACCACGTGCTCTGGTCGCGCCTGCGCCGCCAGGGGGCGCCGCACCTGGAGGCGGTCGACCTGCCGCGACTGCTCGAGGACGGGGAGTGGACCTACAACGAGGCCTCGATCCCGGAGCGGCCGCCGGTGCATCACGCGCAGAAGCCGCGCCCGGCCGGCGCCGCACCGAGCGTCGCCGGTTCGAGCAACGGAGCCACCGCGACGGCGGCAGTTCGCTCGCGCCGCCGCCGGCGTGGCGGACGCCGGCGTTCGGCCGGCGGCGACACCGCGTCGGCGGCGCCCAGCGCCTGATCGCCGGCACCGCTTCGGAAACGGCCTACAAACGATTGACAGGCTCCTGATTCCGCGCCAACGGGCGGGCGCTGGAATGGAGCCATGGCAGCGAAGGAACCACCGGCGGGCGCGGTTCGCCCGCCGTGGCCTCGTCCCTCCCGCCGGGCGGTGCTCGCCGCGACCGCTGTCGCCGCGGCCGGCGCGGCCGGGC
>JBAPVZ010000410.1:0-1549 GCA_049283435.1 Candidatus Dormiibacterota bacterium | reverse complement strand
GATCTGCTGCTGGAGCCGGAGGAGATCGACGACCTGGTTGCCGCGCAGCTGCCCGGGTCGGCGCTCTTCGCCGGGCATTTCCGGGAGAACGCGGCTCGGGCTCTGCTGCTTCCGCGGCGCCGGCCTGGCCAGCGGACGCCGCTCTGGCAGCAGCGCCAGCGATCGTCGAGCCTGCTGCAGGTGGCCGGCCAGTACCCCGAGTTCCCGATCCTCGCCGAGACCTACCGCGAGTGTCTCGCCGACGTGTTCGACCTGGCGGCGCTTCGGGAGCTCCTCGAGGGGATTCGCGCACGGCGGATCCGCGTCGTGACCGTCGACACCGAGCGTGCGTCCCCGTTCGCCGGCTCGCTGCTGTTCGAGTACGTCGGGCAGTTCCTGTACGACGGCGACGCGCCGCTCGCGGAGCGGCGCGCCCAGGCCCTGCTGCTCGACCGCGAGCTGCTCGCCGATCTGCTCGGCAGCGAGGACCTGCGGGAGCTGCTCGACCCGGCAGTCGTGACCGAGCTCGAGCTCGAGCTGCAGGGGTTGCCGCGCTCGCGCTGGCCTCGGGATCCTGACGAGGCACACGACCTGCTCGCCCGTTTGGGCGACCTGGACGCCGAGGAGCTCGCGGCGCGGGGCGTCGAAGCCGCGTGGCAGAGCGAGTTGGCGCGGCAGCGTCGGATCATTCGGATTCGACTCGGCGCGGGCGAGCGCTGGATCGTCGCCGACGACGCCGCGCTCTACCGCGATGCGCTCGGCGTCGCGATACCCCCCGGATTGCCAGAGGCGTTCCTGGAGGCAGCGCCCGATGCCCGCGGCCGGCTGCTGCGTCGCTACGCCCGTGTGCACGTCCCCTTCCAAGCTTCAGCGGTGGCCGAACGGTGGGGCATCGACAGCGCGACGGCGGGGCATTGGCTCGACGACGGGGCTCGAAGCGGGGCGGTATTGAGCGGCACGTTTGGCGCTGTCGCGTCGGTGCGCGAGTACTGCCATCCGGATGTGCTGCGCACGTTGCGCCGCCGTTCCCTCGCTGCGCTGCGACGGGAGGCCGAGGCGGTGCCCCAGGAGGCGCTCGCCCGGTTCCTGCCCGCCTGGCAGGGCATCGACACGAAGGACGGCGGCCTCGACCGCACGCTGGCAGCGATCCAGTCGCTGCAGGGCCTGGCGCTCCCGGCGTCAGTCGTCGAGCGAGACATCCTCGCGCGGCGGATCGCCGGCTACAGCCCGGCGCTGCTCGACCAGGTGCTCGCGCTCGGGGAGGTCGTCTGGGTCGGCCGTGGTGCGCTCGGGCCGACCGACGGCCGGCTCGCGCTGTATCGCTGGGAGGACGCGCCGCGCCTGCTGCCGGAACCTGGCCCGCCGGCGCCGGGCGAGCTGCAGGCGCGCATCCGGGATCACCTCGGCGAACGTGGTGCGTCGTTCTTCCGCGACTTCCAGGCCGCGCTCCGGGCGCCCGAGGAGGAGTTGCTCGACGCGCTGTGGGATCTCGTCTGGGCGGGCGAGGTGACGAACGACACGTTCGCCGCCCTGCGCGTCGGGTCCAGCGCCGGCGGTGGCGGCCGGCGGC
>JBAPVZ010000409.1:0-4627 GCA_049283435.1 Candidatus Dormiibacterota bacterium | reverse complement strand
GCACGGCTGACCACGTCGACGGCCGTCCCTACAATGGCTCCGGATCAGATCGATCCCGCGGGGGTTGCACGACCGCTCGCTCCGGTATTCGGGGCAGGTCGGCTTCTCGCCTCCCGCGGGCGCACGCGGGCCGGGACTCGCGGGGGAGGGGAGATGGAGCGGAAGGTAATCGAAGCTCGAGTCGGGCGCATCTTCTGGGTCACGGTCGTGCTCCTGTTCGTGGCCTGGCTCGTCGACTACGTCGATCGCCTGGTCATCACGATCGCGCTGCCGTTCATCGGCGTGCAGTTCCACCTCGACAAGACGCTGCAGGGCCTCATCCTGAGCTCGTTCTTCCTGGCCTACACGCTGTTCCAGGTGCCCGGCGGGCTGATCGCCGACCGCATCGGGGCGAAGCGAACGATGACCGCCGCGATGGTCCTGTGGAGCGCGTTCACGGCCCTGACCGGCGCCGCCGGCAGCTTCGCCGTCCTGCTCGTCGTGCGCTTCGTGTTCGGCATCTGGGAGGGCATCTTTCCGGGTGCATCGTTCAAGGCCATCAGCGAGCGGACGGTCCCCGAGAACCGGATGACGGCGAACGGGCTGATGCTCGCCTCGAACAACTTCGGGAGCGCGGTCGCCCCCCTGATCGCGGCGCCGGCGATCGCGTTCCTCGGCTGGCAGCACACCTTCTTCTGGATCGCCGGAGCCGGCGTGATCATGGCGGTCGTGCTCTGGGCCCTGCTGCCCAAGCCGCTGCCCCGGGAGCAGTCGGAGTCGGAGGCGACGGCGCAAGCGGGGACGGTTTCCGAACCCAAGGCGAGCCCGCTCGCGCTGCTGCGGATCGGCGCCATGTGGAAGTTCACCCTGCTCTGGTTCGGGGCCGACCTGGTCGGCTGGGGCCTCGCCTCCTGGGTGCCCTCGTACCTGATCGAGGTCAGGCACCTGCCCCTGATCCAGACTGGCATCGTCGCCTCCATCCCGGGGTTCGTCGGCGCCATCTGCACGATCATCGGCGGGCGTCTCTTCGACCGCTGGTTTTACCGGCGACAGCAGGCGCTGATCGCGCCGGCGCTCGTCATCGAGGCGATCTTTCTGTTTCTCATGCTGCGTTCGGGCAGCGTCGGCGAGTTCGTTCTCTTCGAGGCCTGCGCGACCGCGATGGGCGGCCTCGTCTTCATGCCGGTGATGGGCGTGCCGATGCGGACGCTCCCGGCAGAGTACGCGGCCTCGGGCAGCGCCCTGATCAACTTCGGTGGCCAGGCGGCCGGCTTCATCGCGCCGACCGTGATGGGGTTCCTGGCCCAGATGTTCTCGTTCCAGGCTGCCTTCGGACTGCTCGTCGCCGGCGCGCTGCTCGGTGCGGCCTGCGCATTCTGGGCCCCGTCCAACAGCGCGGCGTTTCGCAAGGCGGTCGGCTCCAGGCTCCTGCTCGGCGAGGAGACCTGACTCGCGGCACAATCAGAGACCGTGCGCCCTGCGTTCGAGGTGGTCGGTCAGGGAAGTCCGCTCGTGCTGGTGCCGGGCACGTTCAGCGATCGCCGGGTCTGGCAGCGCGTCGTCGGCTCGCTGCAGCGCGATCACCGCTGCCTCCTGCTCGACCCGCGCGGCACCGGCGAGACGCCCGATCCGGGGACGCCGTTCACCCCGGATGATCTTGCCGACGACACGCTGGCGGCCATGGATGCCGCCGGATTCGAACGCTCGGACCTCGTGGGACACTCGCTCGGCGCGGCGGTCGCCCTGACGATCGCCGCCCGCTTTCCCGCCCGGGTCCGCCGCGTCGTCGCCATCGGACCCTCGCTGACGACCGACGCGCACCTCGCGATGCTGCTCGACCACTGGGAGGCGCTCGCTGGTTCCGACCTCGACGAGCGGGCCCTCGCGCGCGGCCTCGTCATCGACGCGTTCGGGCGGGACGCGTTCGAACGCCTGGTACCGGCCGTCGTCGCCGACTGGGTGCGGCGTCCGATCGCGCGGGAGACGGTCCTTCGCTATGTGGACTGCGACCGTGGCCAGGACCTCCGCCCACTGCTGTCCCGCATCGACGCGCGAGCGCTCGTCGTCGCCGGCGCCGAGGATGGGCTGCCCGGCCCCGCGCAGGCGGCCGCGGTCGCCGAGGCGATGCCGGACGCCGAGCTCAGCCTCATCGAGGGCTCCGGCCACACCCCGCAGGTCGAGCGGCCGGTCGCGGTGGTGCGACTGCTCAGCTCGTTCCTCGGCTCCTGAGGTAGGCTGGCTGCCGATGCCGACTGGGCCCGCGCTTCGCATCGGCACCGTCCGACACCCGCTCTTCCGGCCGGTGCTCGTCGTCGGGCGGAAGGCCGGCGATTGGCGGACGGCGCCGGACGTCGACCTGGGACCGATCGATCGGCAGCGCGTCGTCTCGCGCCGGCATGCGCAGCTGGACTGCGACGCGAGCTCCGTCTATCTGCGTGATCTCGGTTCGACGAACGGCACGCTCGTCAACGGGGAGCTCGTCGCGAAGGGCTCGGTCGTACGGCTGCGCGACGGGGACGCGGTCAACTTCGGCGGCGTCCAGGCGACCTTCGAGGCGAACGGACCGTGGCCGGAGGCGCTCGGGGCGCTCTGGGGCGACGGCCGGAACCGCCCCGAGGCGACGCTGCCGGGCCCACGAACCCCGCGCTAAGCGCGCGCTCCTCTGCGGCCGGCTGCCGGCGAACGGACGCCTCCACTGCCGGCGAAGCGTCACGCTGCCGGCGATCGGCCCTTTCCGGGGATGGTGCGAGCGCTGGCCGAGCCCGGCCGTCAGTGCCCCCTGCAGGTGTAGATCACCTGGACCGGCGGCGAGGCCTTCGTGTTCGGGCTCAGCACCTTGAGCTGGAACTGCCCGATCTGCGAGGTCGTGCTCGAGGTCTGGTAGGTCGTCTGGACCTTGAACGATCGCTCCGAGCTCTTCATCGTGTGGACGTGGACGTCGACGGGCTCGCTCGGCCGGATCCACTCGTACTCGACGTCGCCGTTGCCACCGTTGGTCTGGATCGTCCCGGTGAACGTGTAGGTCTCGACGCTCGGGCAGCCGCCCTTCGTCACCGGCGGCGTCAGCGACACGTTCGTCACCTGCACCGGGTTGAGGTACTTCGGGATGCCGATGTAGAGCCCGTAGGCGGTCAGCCCGATGCCGATCGCGAGCGCGACCAGACCGATGACGAGGCGCGGAACCGACCGCGGCGGCCGCGTCGCGACGTCGACGATGCGGCGGGGTGTGACGGTGGTCGCCAGTCGCGGCCGGGGCTTGACGCGGGCGACGCGCGTGCGGACCGCCTCCTCGGTCGCGGGATCCGGCGCGGATGATGCGCTCGACCAGCTCACCGTGCGACCGACGACGGCGGAGGTGAGCGCGCTCGCCAGCTCGGCGGCCGTCGCCGGCCGGTCGCGTGGGTCCTTCTCCAGGCCCCGCAGCAGGACGCGGGCGACCGGCTCCGGGAAACCGGGAACGATGCGACTGGGGTCGGGGGGCCGCTCGCGCAGCTGCGCCCGCATCGCCTCGTCGCCGCCGAGCCCGGACGGGAACGGCGGCAGCCCGACGAGGGCCTCGTAGGCGACGACGGTGAGACTGTAGATGTCGGCGCGGCCGTCGATCTGGCGGTCACCGCGCACGAGCTCCGGTGCCATGTAGGTCGGCGTTCCCCGCACGGCGAGCTCGGCGCCCGCCTCCCCGAGCAGGTCGGCGACCGTCACGTCGGCGAGCTTGATCTGTCCGTTCCTGTCGAGCAGGACGTTCGACGGCTTCACGTCGCGGTGGACGACGCCGAGGGAGTGCAGGTAGTCGAGGGCCTGTGCGAGCTGCGACATCCAGGAAGTCACCTCGTCCGGCGGGGGACGCCGCACCGAGAGAATGTGCCGGAGGTCGTCCCCTTCGACGTACTCCATGAGCAGGCACAGGTCGCGTCCGCTCACGCGGAGATCGAACAGGCGGACGAGGTGCGGATGCTCGAGGCGGGCGAACAGCGCCGCCTCCTGCTGCAGGACGCCGCTCGCGGTCGCGGGGGCTCCGTCCCGCAGCCGCTTGACGGCGATCTGCGCCCCGCCTGCGGCCCGCACGAGGTAGACGGTGCCCGTGCTCCCGCTCCCGAGCTCACGGATCGGCGGGTACCCGGCGAGCTCGCGCGCGGTCGGGAGCTCCGACTCCTTCGCGGCCTGGATCTCGGGCATCGGTAGTCAGGGTACTGACCCTGCCGTCCGGCATCGCGATCGGGAGCGTTGGCCGGAGATCGGCTCGCCACGCCCGTGGACGGCGCCCGACCAATCCGCACCGACCCGGCCTCGCAGTTGGCACGTTATGGATCTGCAGAAGGCCGCGAGGGCCATACCACCACAAGGATTCAGGAGGATTCCTACATGGGCGGCAAGGTTAGTGCTGACAGTCAGTCGGTTACCCAGGCGCAGCAGCTGCAGAGCTACGTCAGCAGCGAGCTGCCGGCGGCGCTGAACAAGCTGAACACGCTGGCGAACTCGCTGGCGGGCAACCAGAACTTCCAGGGCCGGTACGCCACGCAGTTCCGCTCGACCTGCGTACCCGACATCAAGAACTCGACGTCGAAGATGCAGAGCGATCTTCAGCAGCTCAGCGAGCTGGCGGTCCATCCTCCCGACCGCCACCGCCGAGTAGCGCTCTGACCCGCAG
>JBAPVZ010000408.1:0-1736 GCA_049283435.1 Candidatus Dormiibacterota bacterium | reverse complement strand
GCGCGAAGCTGCTCTGTACCGCGGCCGGCCTCACGCACGCCCAGGGTCGCTTCGCCGACGCGGGCGCCAGGCTCGACGAGGCTGCTGGATTGGCTCGTCAGGCCGGCGATCTCCCGACGCTGGCCTGGGTGCTCGCGATGAGGGGCAATGCAGCCGCCGGCGAAGGGAGGAACGTGAGGGCCATCGAGGTGCTCGAGGAGGCGGAGACGCTGAGCCGCCAGCTCGGCGAGCTCTATCCGGCGACCCGGGCCCGGGTCGGCAAGGCCTCCGTGGCGATCATCGAGCAGCGACTTGACGAGGCGGACCGTCTGCTGGACGAGACCGAGACGGAGATCAGGCAGTTGGGCGCGCCCTGGGGCCTGGCCGCGGCTCTGACCATGCACGGCGGCGTGCGGCTCCTGCTGGGGAAGCGTGATCGTGCCGAAGGGCTCCTCCGAGAGGCGGTCGTCATTCTCGGCCGGTTGCAGGACACGTGGATGCTGATGCAGGTCCTCTCCCACCTCGCGGCCGCCGCGGCGCTTGATTCGAGCCCTCGGCGCGCCGCCCGACTCTTCGGGGCGGCCGACGCGCTCGCCGAGCGAAGCGGCGCGGCCATCTTTCCCTTCTTTCGGCCACTCGATGAGCGTTGCCGGACGGTGGTCGCAGAGGAGATCGGGGCCGGTGCGTTCGAGGTGCTCCATCACCAGGGCGAGGCGCTGGCGCTCGAGGAGGTCGTGGCCCTCGCCACCGCCTCCGAGCCGAGCGCGTAGTTGAACCGCAATGTGGCTCCGCGGCTCGCGTCCGTCGAGGATCGCATGCCGTCCGACACCCCGCCAACGAATCGCAGGCACGCGCTCGATCTCGACCCACACTCGACGGTCGCTCGACTGCCCGGACCTGCAACGCTCCAAGTCAACCCCCAGACTCTGGCGTGGGGCGACGCACGGCGTGGGACAACATCGTGATCCGTGACCGGTCTCTCGAGGCTATGATCGGCGCGCCGACATGCTCCACGTGTCGCTCCTCGGGGAGAAGGCGATCGTCGACGGGACGAGCGGCCCGCTGGCGGCCTCTTCGCGTTCGGTCGCCCTCCTCGCCATTCTCGCCCTCCATGCCGGCGCCCCGCAATCGCGGCAGCGGATCGCGGGCCTCTTCTGGCCGGATTCCGGGGATGCGCAATCCCTTACCAACCTGCGCCGCGAGCTGCACCATCTGCGTCGGATCCTGGGTCCCGAAGAGTCCCTTGCCACGACGTCGACGGACCTCTTCTGGCGCGACACGCCGACCTGCCGCGTCGATCTTCGCGTCTTTGCGGTCGAGCGAGCGGCGGCGCTGGCGGCGGCCGCCGCCGGCGACGACCAGGAGGTGGTGGCGCACGGCACCAAGGCGATCGCCGAGTACAAGGGAGACTTCCTGCCCGGCGCCTACGACGACTGGCTCCTCGACGAGAGGTCGGAACTCGAGCGTCAGTGCCTCAGCCTGTGCGACCTGATCTGCGGAGCCGGGGCGCGCTGTGGCGATCTGCCGGCGGCGGCCGAGGCAGCCCGCCGGCGAGTCCAACTGGAGCCCCTCGAGGAGGCCGGCTACCGCATCCTGATGCAGCTGCAGGCCGACCTCGGGAACCGGGCCGGCGCGGTCAGCACGTACCACCGCTGCGCGGCCGTGCTCGAGCGTGAGCTCGGGGTCGCCCCGGACCCAGCGACTCAGCAGGCCCTTCAGCGACTGCTCGCCGGTCGCGAGCCGGCGCCCGGTCGCGG
>JBAPVZ010000407.1:0-6407 GCA_049283435.1 Candidatus Dormiibacterota bacterium | reverse complement strand
ACTCCGGGCCCGTGTGCTTGACGTGCGCAGACCTGGATCACCTCGTCTTCCTTCCCTCGGGGGATGCCACGCTCAGCCGCCGGGCCAAGAAGGACAGCCGCCTGTCGGCGGTCGTGGTCCGCTTCAGCCGGGCTCGCAAGCGGTACGAGCGCCAGGGCGTGTTGGTCGAGGAACCTGCCCTCGACGGAGCGGAGCGCGCCTGTCTAGCCGATGCCGAGGTCCGTGAGCGGCGTCGGCGGCGAGCGGAAGAGCGGCGGCAGGCCGTCGATGCTCAGCTCATGGCGCGGATGGCGGCGCGGATTACCGAGCTGTTGCCGGGGTGTCCGCCCGAACGCGCGATGGCGATCGCGGCGCATACGTGTGCCCCACGAAGTGGACGCGTCGGGCGAACGGCGGGGGGCAAGGCGCTGGAGCCGGAGGCGGTCAAGCTCGCGGTGACTGCGGCGGTGCGCCATGAGGACACCCCCTACGACGAGCTCCTCATGTCCGGGATGCCGCGTCACGAGGCCAGGGAGCGGATCTGGCAAGACGCGGAGCGGATCATGGACGGTTGGCGCCCATGAGCGGGCGCGGCGGCGCCGAGCCACACTGATCCCCGCGCATCGGAGCACCGCGAACAGACGTCGCCCGCGTCAGTGCTGCAGGATCCGCATCGAGCGCCAGGGCGAGTCGTAGAGACCGTTGTTCGCGGCGCCCTGGACGTAGGGCTGGGTCAGGTAGACGCTGCGCGTGTAGAACATCACCGCGCCGTGGTCGTTCTGGCTCAGCATCTGGCCCGCCTGCTTGTACTGGCTGAGCGACTGGCTCAGCGGCTGCTGGTCGGCCTTGGCGACGATCTTGTCCATCGACGGGTCGCAGTAGCCCGATCCGTTGTGGCCCCCGATGCGGGTCTGGGAGCACACGAAGAGGTTGTCGAACCAGTCCTGGGGATGGTTGTAGTCGGCGCCCCAGTCGGACGCGCCGAGGATGATCTTGTGGTTGCGGCCGTCCGCCAGCGAGGTCTTGGTGTCGGTCGGGTAGAGGGTCAGGTTGACGCCGAGCGCCTCTTTGACCTGCGCCTGGTAGTTCTGCCAGACGACGTTGTTCGTCGGATTCGACGAGAACTCGACCCGCAGGCCCGCCAGCTTCTGGCCGGGCGGGTCCCACTTGCGGTACTCCGCCTTCGCCTTCGACCGATCGCCGCCGGCGGGCGCGCTGGGATCGGAGTTGTCACCGACGTAACCGGCCAGCCCCTTCGAGATGTAGCCGCCGGTGCCCGGATTGCACGTCGTGCCGCCGGCACAGGCGACGTTGACGAGCTGGTTGCGGTTGACGGCGAGCGAGAGCGCGTCACGGCCGCCCTTCCCCTGGTCCTGACCGATCCCCTGCGTCGCCTGGCCCGGCTGCAAGCCCTGGCGGGGCGCGAACGGGCTGCTGCCGAGGAAGCTGTAGGAGAGCCATTCCGTCGCCGAGCCGGGATAGATGTGCAGCTGGCTCTTCTTCGTCGGATCACGCTCGTAGCGCAGGATGTCGTCGTTGGAGGGCGTCTGCGACCCCCAGCCGACGACGTCGTAGCCGCGCGCCTCGTACTTCTTGACAGCGCTCGTCGGGTCGAGACCCTCGTCGAGGTGGATGTGCTTCAAGGTCCCCGTCGACCCTCCCCACCAGTTGCCGACCGGCGCAAAGTCGATCGACGCATTCGGCGTGTATTGCGTGAGGCGGAAGGGCCCGGTGCCGACCGCGGTCTTGGGATCGTTCCACCACGTGTCCTGGCCGCCCGCCTCGATCGCCTTCCGGTCGACGATCGCGGCCGGCCAGATCGCGACCTCCGTCTCCCAGTACCCGGCCGGGTACTGGAGATGGGCGACGACGGTGTACGGATCGGGTGCGGAGAGCCCGGAGAGCGTCGTCGTCGACCCCGACGCGACGGCCTGCGAGCCGACCACCGGATCGAACACCAGCGCGTAGGTGTCCTGCAGGGATGCGGTGCGGTCCCAGCTGTAGAGCACGTCCTGTGACGTCACCGGGTCGCCGTTCGAGAACTTCACGTCGTGCCGGAGATGAAACGTGTAGGTGAGGCCATCGGACGAGACGCTCGGGAGCGACTTGGCGATCGACGGCACGATGTTCAGGTGCTGGTCGAACCCGAGCAGCCCGGTGAACATCTGACCGAGCAGAGCGACGCCGAGGAAGTCGCTGACGTGCCCCGGGTCGAGCGTCACGACGCCGCTCCCCGAGAAGACGGGGATGTTCAGCGTCTGATTCGCCGCCAGCTTCGTGCTCTGGGGCCCCTGCGCATTGCCACCGCAAGCGACGGCGAGCAGGGAGAGTGCGACGGCGATGGTCAGCACCCGGGCGCGCATCGCGATCCGGCGCCGGCGGGGACGATCGCGGGTCACGACGCAGCGAATCCTGGGCGCAGCAGCCATCGCACGGGAGGATAACCGAACGGGGCGAGGGGGCGGGGCGGCGGGGACGTCGTGCCCGGAGCAGCCGGCGGCCGGGTCGCGCTACGTTGGGTTGGGTGATGCGCGCGGCTGCGCGCTCGACGTCGGCTCGAGGAGGGAGAACGGATGGCCGAGAAGCACTTGTGGGAGCGGCTCGAGATCGATCTGCGCCACCGTGTTGCGGGATTCGAGGGGGTCGCCGGCATCGCGCTGCTCGATCTGGCAGGGCGCAACCGCATCTCGATCGGTGGCGACGAGGTCTTCCCGACCGCGTCGACGATCAAGATCGCGGTCCTCGCGCACCTGCTGGAGCGGGCCGAGCGCGGCGAGGTCGATCTGCACCACCGTATCGTCGTCGACGGCCCGAGCGGCGCCCCGGGCAGCGGCGTTCTCCACTATCTGGAGGAGCCGGTCGAGCTGAGCGTCCTCGACGTCGCGATTCTGATGATCAACGTCTCCGACAACCTGGCGACGAACCTCTGCATCGACTGGGCGACGGTGGACGGCGTCAACGGGATGCTGCGCCGGATGGGCCTCGAGCAGACGACGCTGCGCCGGAAGATGCAGGACGTCGAGGCGATCGCGCGCGGGGACGAGAACGTCGCCACGCCGGACGAGCTGGTCGAGCTGCTGCGCCAGTTCCACGCCGGCGAGGGACTCAGCGCCGCGGTGTGCGCGGAGACGCTGCGCCTGCTCCAGAAGCCGAAGCACGGCATGTTCGACGCCGCCCTGCCGGAGAACATCGTGATCGCGAACAAGCCAGGGGCGATGGGCCGCGTTCGCAACGACGCGGCGATCGTCTTCCTGCCCCGGCGTCCCTACGTGCTGTCCGTGATGTCCGCGTGGGGACCCGACGACCGGATCGCGCAAGAGGCGTTCGTGGCGGACGTCGCCGGCCGCGTGCACCGGCACATGACGACGCTGGACAAGACTAGCGTGTTCGGTCAGGGATTGGTGCCGCCGCCCGGCTTCTGATCCGACCGGCGCCGGGAGCGCTGCACCTTCGGTCGCCGACGTCTAGTGCATGATTGACTTGATTGTCTAGGTCGAAATAGACTAGAATTCGTGAGGCGAGCCGAGGTAGTGCGGCGCATCGGACGTGCGGCCAAGCGCAGCGGCGTTGCATGGTGCCTCGCCCGTGAGGGCAGCAGGCACTCGATCTTCGTGCTCGGCGCCGTGACGATACCCATCCCACGTCACGCAGAGATCGGCGAGGGGCTCGCAGTCGACATCTTCAAGGAGTGCGAATCGGAGTTGGGAAGCAGATGGTGGAAGTGACGAAGACCTATCACGCGGCGGTCAGCCGGGACGGCAGGTTCTGGCTGATCCGAGTTCGGGAGATCGAACGGTCCACCCAGGCGCGGCACCTGCGTGAGCTCGACGAAATGGCGAACGACCTGATCTCGACGATGACTGGCGAAGCGCCGGAGGCGTTCACGGTCGAGTACGAGATCGAACTGCCCGATGCCGTGCGCGAGCACCTCGAGTCGGCCCGTCAACTGCGCAAGCTGGCTGCACACGCGCAGACGCAGGCAGCAGCCGAGTCGCGAGCTGCCGCGCGTGAGCTCCATCGTATGGGCCTCACCGTCCGTGACGTCGGGCAGGCACTCGGCATGTCGTACCAGCGGGCCCAGCAGCTCATCACCGAGCCCGCGCTCTCCACTGCCGAGTCGAATCGTGCGGCGCTCGTCGGTCTGATTGGTCATCGCCAGTACCGGGAGATCATGGAGCGCCTGCGCCTGCGCGCGCCCGAGCCGACCGCCGGGCGCCGGCGCTCGCGCGTTCATGCGTAGTGCCGCGCGCGCACGGTCAGCCGCCACACACGCCCGCATGCCACGGCAGCGTGCACGGCGTGCTCGGTATTCGCCATGACGGACGAGCACCAGTCGCATCGCCAGTCAGCGTGGCGCGCTCGCCGATCCTGGCACGATGAGCCGGTGAGCTTGGCTCCCGGCGACATCCGCGCGGTCGTGACCGACGTCGACGGCACGATCCTCCACACGGACGGCACCCTCGGCGGAGCGACGACCAGTGCGTTCGCGGAGCTCGCGGCGTCGGGGATACCCGTCCTGATCGCGACCGGCCGGACCCCGGCCGGCCTGCACGTGCTCGGTGTCCTGCTGAAGCACGTCAGCGTGGCCGTCTGCTGCAGCAGCAGCGTCGGCTTCGATCCGGCGACCGGCGCCCTGCTCTGGCGGCATCGGCTGGCGGCCCAGGTCGTCGAGCACGTCGTCGGCTGCCTCGCGCAGAGCGTCCCCGACGCCGGGATCGGCGTCTATGACGGGCAGGGGTGGACTTTGACCGATACCTATTTCCCCGCCCGCGGCGCCTGGCCGGCCGGTCCGTATCGCGTCGTACCGCAGGCGCGGCTCGCCGACGTCGACGGCTGCTCGCTCGCGATCTCACACGCGGTGCTGACCTCGGCGCAGATCGCGGAGCGGCTCGCGGAAGCCGGCGTGCGCAGCGACGAGGCGACGGTCACCTACGCGGGGTCCCGCATCCTGGACGTCGTCGCCCCCGACGTCGACAAGGGCGTCGGCGTGACCCGCGCGCTGGCCCGCCTCGGCGTCGAGCCCGCGCAGGCGATCGGCTTCGGTGACGCCGCCAACGACCTCGCGATGTTCGGCGTCGTCGGGCTTCCCGTCGCCGTCGCGAACGCCCACCCCGCCGTGCTCGCGGCGGCGCGCATGGTCGCGCCGGCGAACGACGAGGACGGCGTCGCCCGCCTCCTCGCCGAGCTCGGCCTCACGCGTCGGGCGGGATCACCCGGACCCGCGGCCAGCGCTCGCTGATGCGGCGTGTGCGCACCGGGTGCGTACGCTGGCAGGCATGAGGCAGCGGGAGAGTCGTATTCACCTCCAAGCAACGCGGGAGCAGGATGCGCTGCTCCGGGAGGCTGCTGCCGATCAAGGGGAGTCGTTGACGGGATTTCTGCTGTCAGCAGCGCTCGAGCGCGCCCGGCAGGTCGTCGGTGAGGCTCGCATGATCCGTGTCAGCCCCGAGGCGTTCGACCGTCTTTCGGCTCAGCTCGCAGAACCTCCCCGCGAATTGTCCGTCCTGCGGCGCTACATGGCGCGGACCCCATAGCGCTCCCCCCGGCTCGTCCGCTCGAGGCCGGAGATGATGTCGCTGCATTCAGCTCCGGACAGCCGGTACTCGATGCCTGGCTTCGAAGCACCGCCTCGACTGCGCAGGCGGCCGGGACGGCGGCCGTTTATGTCTCGGTGCTCGACGATCAGGTGGTCGGTTTCTACGCGCTGGCCATGCACGCGGTGGGCGTCGCGCCAGCGCCGAAGCGGCTGGGCCGTGGCATGCTCGACCCCAGACCAGTCATCCTGCTGGCGCGGCTCGCTATCGATCAGGCATGGCAGGGCGCCGGCAACGGTGGGCATCTGCTCGCGGAGGCCTTGCGCCGATGCGTCGTCGGGGCCCACTGCTACGGCGCACGCGCGGTCGTCGTGGACGCGATTGACGAGCGGCCGGCGGCCTTCTACCGACATTTCGGCTTCCGCGAACTGGAGGGCAACCGGCGGTGGCTGAAGGTCAGCGACTTCGGCGGATGAGGCCCGGCTGGGTGGGCGCCCAAAACGGTCGCCCCCGTCCTCGCCGAGCTCGGCCTCACGCGTCGGGCGGGATCACCCGGACCCGCGGCCAGCGCTCGCTGATGCGGTGGCGGGCGAGCCGGTCCCGCGACTGCTCGACGGTGACCTGAGAGGGATTGCGCCGCCAGACCCCTTCCAGCAGGTCGGAGAGACCGAGCGGCGCGCAGATCGCCAGCCGGCCGTCTTCCTCCATCCGGACGACGACCGCGGTGGCCGTCTCCGGCCAGCTGCCGATTGCCTCCTCGATCGACCGCGCGGGCGGGTAGGGCGCGCCGCCGAACCGCGCTGCGTACCAGGTGTGGACGGCCGCCTGGTTCTTCGCTTCCCAGGGCACGTCCGGCCGCAGCGATCGCAGCAGCGTGTCCGCCTCGTCCTCGCG
>JBAPVZ010000406.1:0-5217 GCA_049283435.1 Candidatus Dormiibacterota bacterium | reverse complement strand
CATGATCACCGTGTTCTCGGCGTTCGCGACCGCCGACATGGTGTTCATCAAATCGATCGGCCTCGGGCTCGCGATCGCGATCGGGATCGACGCGACGCTGGTGCGGGCGATCGTCGTCCCGAGCGTGATGCGCCTGATGGGGAGCGTCAACTGGTGGGCACCGCGTCCGCTGCGCCGGTTCCACGAACACGCCGGGGGCGCGCCCGGCGGCCGGCACGACAAGGTCGACGCGAGGACGCGGCCGGCCGCCTGATCAGACCCCCCTGACGAGCACCGAGACGCCGTCCAGCGACGCGGCCGGCAGGCGAACCGCGACGTCTTCCCGCACGCCACCCGTCTGCGCCGCCGTCCGGTCGAGATCGGCGCTGGAGAGCACCAGCGTCGTCGGGCCACCGTCGCCGTCGGCGGCGGGGGCGACCTCGAGCAGGCAGGCACCGACAGGAAACGTCGTGCGCCCAGGGGTTCGCCTTGCCGGCAGACCGAGCGCACCGACGAACACGCGCTCGACGAGGTCCGGGTCGGCCGCGCGGAGCTGGATGCCGCCGACGCCGCTGACGCCGTTGCGATGGTGACCCGGGGCCTCCCAGCGGAGTCGCTCGGCATCCGTCGTGTCCCATTGGATGAGCATCGGCCACGGTGTCAGCCAGGATTGGCCCCCGGGGATGGCGAGCCGCCAGCGCAGGCGGTCGCCACCCGGCAGGAGCCGGTCCCGCGGGATCAGGGGCGGCACCAGGATGCCCTGCTCGGCGAACCGGGCCGGCGCCTGCTCGATCGTGTCGGTCGCCAGCGCGTAGCCGATGAGCCCCGCTTCGTGCGCGTCCAGGTAGCGGACGAGCGCCGCGCTGTTGCCACCCCCGGCAAGCGCGAGCGGGCGGTGCTCGACCGTGATCAGCTCCAGGTAGTCGAGTCCGAAGCGCACGATCGCGTTCGCCGTGCCGCGACCCTCATGCCGGCCGCCCTGCCGCACCTCGAAGCCGGCACCACGCCAGCGCTCGACCGCGCGCGGCAGGTCGCGGACCGCGATGATCGCGTGGTCGAAGCGGGCGATCACGAACGGGCGATCAGACCGCTGCCGGGACGGCGTCGTAGAAACGCGGCAGCACCTCCTCGGTGAGACGCTTGAATTGGCCCCGCTGGTCGAAGCTCGTGATGCGCAGCGTTATCTGCGTCGCGCCGAGCTCCGCCAGCCGCAGCAGATGCTCGACCACCTCCTCGGGCGAGCCGTGGGCGACCCAGCTCTCGACCTGCTCCCGCGGATACTTCGTCGGCTGGTAGTAGATCTCGAGAAACCGCTGCGACTCGGCTACCGCGTGCTCGCGATCCTCGTTGACGTTCACGTTGTGGTAGATCGAGAGCGGGAACGCGGACGGGTCCTTCCCCGCCTCCGCGACGAGCCGCTTCAGCTCGGGAATGCGCCATCGGAGTTCCTCGGGGGCGTGCACCGAGGTCTGCCAGCCGTCCGCATGCCGGGCCGCCCGCCGCAAGGTCCGCACGACCTTCTCGCGCTCGCCGTAGGCGTTGTTCGCGAACCAGATCGGCGGGTGCGGCTTGGCGGCCGGCTTGGGCTCGATCGTGACGTGCTGGAAGCGGTACTGCTCACCTTCGAACGTGACGTCGTCCTCCGTCCACAGGCGCCGCAGAATCTGCGTCCACTCGATGAGGCGGCGCACTCGATCCCGGCCCGCCACGCCGTACAGCTCTCCTTCCACCTGGGCCCCTGGCTGCTCCACGATGCCCGTGCAGCCGACCAGGATCGTGCGCCCGGCCGCGATCTGATCAAGGCTCGCCCACTGGTACGCGAGGAGGACGGGGTCGCGCAGCGGGTAGCTCGCCAGGCAGGCCGGCCCGAGCTGCACCGTCCGGGTCCGGGCAGCGACTGCGGCCAGGAGCGCGATCGATTCCAGCCGGGGCTTGCCGAGCAGGCTGTCGCCGACCCAGATGGCGTCGAACAACCCCGAACGGTCCGCCGCCTCCGACAGCTCCAGCATCTCGTCGACGGTCGTGACGCCGAACAGGACACCGCGATTGGGCAGCGTAAAGCTCACGCGTACGCTCATCCGATCCTCCCTCCAACGTAGGGGCGGCCCTCCGACACCACGCGCCGTCCGGCGCCAGACGTCCCCGAGCATAGGTCAACTGCCACGGTGGTATCTGCCTGGCACCGGCCGCCGGCGGCCGCACTCCTAGACTGAGCGCGTGACCGGGACCGAGATGTCGTCGAGAGCGACGGCCGCCCAGCTGAAGGACACGCGGATCGAGGGAACGCGCCCGCTGCTCTCGCCGGCGCTGCTCGCCGACGAGCTGCCGTTGAGCGACGACGCGGCGCAGTCCGTGCTCGAGGGGCGGGAGGCCGCCTCCGCGATCCTGCGCGGCGAGGACGACCGTCTGCTCGTCGTCGTCGGGCCATGCTCGGTCCACGATCCGGTCGCGGCGCTCGACTACGCGCGCCGTCTCGCCGCGCTGCGCGACGAGCTGCAGGACCGCCTGTTCATCGTGATGCGCGTCTATTTCGAGAAGCCGCGCACGACGCTCGGCTGGAAAGGCCTGATCAACGATCCGCTGCTCGACGGGAGCTACAAGGTCAACGAGGGGTGGCGGCTCGGCCGCAAGCTCCTGCTCGACATCCTCTCGCTCGGCCTGCCGACCGGTGGCGAGTTCCTCGACCCGATCGCACCGCAGTACATCGCGGACGCGATCAGCTGGGGATCGATCGGCGCTCGGACCGCGGAGAGCCAGGTCCACCGCCAGCTGTCGAGCGGCCTCTCGATGCCGATCGGGATCAAGAACTCCACCCATGGGGACGTCGGCGTCGCCGTCGACGCGGTGGCCGCCGCATCGGCCAGCCATGTCTTCACCAGCATCAACTACGACGGCGTCGCCGCCATCTTCTGGACGCGGGGCAACCCCGACTGCCACGTGATCCTGCGAGGCAGCTCCGAGGACACCAACTACGACGCGGCGAGCGTCGGGGGCACGTTGCACCGCCTCCGTTCGGTCGGGCTGGAGGAGCGGGTGATCGTCGACGCGAGTCACGGCAACAGCGGCAAGGACCACACGCGCCAGCCGCACGTGATCCGTGACGTCGTCGCCCAGCGCCGCGCCGGCACCCGCGGGATCGTCGGCGTGATGCTGGAGAGCTTCCTCGTCCCCGGCCGCCAGGAGCTGGTGCTCGGCCGCCGCGACGAGCTCACCTACGGACAGAGCGTGACCGACGGCTGCCTCGGCTGGGACGAGACGGCAGCACTCCTCCGGGAGGTTGCGACCCAGCTCTGAGCGGGCCGCGCTGCTACGGATCCAGGCGCTCGGTCCGCCAGCCGTCGCCGTCGCTGACGAACCGGATGCGATCGTGCAGCCGGTTGCGCCGCCCCTGCCAGAATTCGATCCAGCGCGGCCGCAACCGGAAGCCGCCCCACGAGGCAGGCAGCGGTGGCAGCGCCTGATCGGGCGCTGCCGGCTCCGGGTACTCGACCTCGAGCGCGTGGACACGCGCCTGCAGATCCGCCCGGCTCGGCGTCACCGCGCTCTGCCGCGACGCCGCGCTCGCGATCCGGCTCCCCCACGGGCGACCCAACCAGTACGCCTCCGACTCCTCCCGAGAGGTCCGGCTCACCGTCCCGACCGCGCGCACCTGCCGGTGCAGCAACGCCCAGTGGATCGCGATGGCCGCTTCCGGATTGACCGCCAGCTCGCGACCCTTCTGACTCTCATAGTTGGTGAAGAAGACGAAGCCCGCCTCATCCGCCCGATGGAGCAGCACGATGCGAACGTCCGGCATGTCGTTCGTGCTCGTTGCGAGCGCGAGGGCGTTCGGCTGAGGCTCGCCGGCCCGCTCGGCGAGCGCGAACCATTCCGCGAACGCCGCGAACGGCTCGTCTCCGAGGTCTGAGCGGTGGAGCGGTCGGTCGGTGTCGATCGGCTCCGGGGGCTGCTGCTCGGCCATCGATCGCATCTTGGCAGAAGCGGCAGCCGGCCCACGGCAGAGCCACCCGAGCGTTTCCGCGCGCCGCCCGAGGGGAAGGTTTGAGGACATGGATGTGGAATCGGTGCCGCCGCGCCTCCGCTGGGTGCTGTCGACGCTCTCGACCGCCGTCCGGACGCGGGAGCCGGCGGTTGCGGACACCGTTCGCAAGTTGCGAGAGGAGTTTCCGGACCGCTCGCCCGAGGAACTGGCTCACATCCTGATCCGCCGCCAGCGACGCGTCGTCGCGGGAACGGCGGCGGCGAGCGGCGCGTTCGCCGTCGTGCCCGGTCTGAGCACGCTCGTCGTGCTCGGCGTCGGCGCCGGGCAGAGCCTGTACGCGCTGGAACGCGAGGTCGAGCTCGTGCTCGCGATCGGCCTCCTGTTCGGTCACCTGCCGGCCGAGCACGACGCCCGCACGCTGGAGGCGCTCATTGTCATCGGCCTCGCGGGCGGCGCGTTGAAGCTGCGTGACGACGTCGTGATCGCCGGCTCGCAACGGATCGCGACGCATGTCCTGACGACCTACCCGCAGGTGCTCCTGAGCCGGGCCGGCGGCAGCCTCGTCACCCGTGCGCTGCGCGGTGCGGTCGCGGCCCAGCTGGGATCGGTCGTCGCGCGAGCGGCACCCCTCGCCCTCGGGGTTGCGGTCGGCGCGACGTTCGACTGGATGACGATGACGGCGCTCGGCCGCTCGGCCCTGCGCTACTACGGACCCGCCGGCCCGGCGGCGAAGCGGGCCGTCACCCTGCCGTCATCGCTGCCCGCTCCCCCGGACGCACCGGCGCTGCCGGAGGGTGATTCCGGGACGCTGGAAGGCAATCTGGACGAGCCGGGCCGGAGCGACGCGGAGCGCGAACGTCCAGCGTCGGAGACGGGGCGGCGGCGCTCGGTCAGCCGGTCGCGATCACGTCCCACGGGGCGCCGCCGATCGTCGCCGCCTCGGCAGTGATCTGGTCGAACGTGCACGCCTCCGGCCGCTTGTCGGGGCGCCAGCGCAGGAACCCGGCGGCGTGCCGGAACCGCTGACCCGATTGGAGCTTCTCGTAACGGACCTCGCAGACGAGCTCGGGACGGACGGCGACCCAGGATGGATCCTTCCCGCCTGACCAGCGGCTCAGCGCCCCCGGCCGGCGGCCCATCGTCGTCGGCTCGGCGAGCTGCAACGGTTCCAGCTGCGCCAGCACCTGGCGCCGCGCCGCCACCGCAAATCCGGAGGTATGGCCGACGTACTGTAGCGTCCCCGCGCCGTCGTAGAG
>JBAPVZ010000405.1:0-2151 GCA_049283435.1 Candidatus Dormiibacterota bacterium | reverse complement strand
CCGCTGATGTAGCTGCGTTCCGGCGGAGGGATCGGTGCCCCGTTCGATGAACAGGCAGAGCGTCATCAGGTGAATGGCGACGGACTGGATCGCGCGGGATCGTCACCATCGGGATGTTGCACCGCATAGCTGTCGACGATGAGCTGATGAAACCTCATCCGGCGCCGGTCGGCGTACTGCACGGCCAGTAGCTCGCCGTAGCGCAACCAGCATGCCGCGGAGCAGGTCATGTACGGGTGCGTCGGCGCGTGCACCGCCGGCAGGCGAACGCCACAACCCGGGCACGTAGTCTCGGTGCCGGTCATCACTTGATTCTCTCCCTCGGTGGGGCCTCCCGGCAAGACAGCGGCTGCTGTTCTGTGGGGTCAGGTACTGAGCAGCAGGATGCCCCTGCGCCGTCGAACCAGCACGGCAAAGAAGCAGGCCAGCACGGTGAGGCCGAGATGTTGCCACTCGCCGGTCACAGACGCGTCGGCATGACGGAGGCGCAGACCAGCACAGTCGACGGTGATCTGCTGCTCGGCGACTCCGAGCGTCGTGTGGAAGTGACGCAGGCGGCCGTGGAGCTCCCAGGGCAGCGGCGCCTCGATCCCCGGTACGGTCGCGTGGTGGCGCTCGAACGCCAGGGTCGGCGCCTTGGGATCCCCGACTTCGATCTGCCACCACCGGTGCGGGTGACCGGCGATCGCCCAGGTGCGTCCGTCGACATCAATCTCACCGGTGGGGACGCGGCTGTGGGCGACGTGCAGCGAGGCAACGATGTCCGGGCCGCGGGTGAGGATGTGAGTTCGGCGTTGCGCGGTACGGGTGATCTCGAACCGGGTCACTGGGTGACCTCCGGACGGGCGTGGTGACGTTGCATACCGTCAACCTAGGCGCCGGCACCTGGTTTCGCATCGGCTGCACGAGCGATCTTCGGATTCGACTTAAGGCTAATGAGGCCCCGGTGGCGACCGGCGCGGGCGCACGAGACCGACGTCGTAGGCGAGTACGACCGCCTGCACGCGGTCGCGCAGGTCGAGCTTGCGCAAGATCGCCGACACGTGCGCCTTGACGGTGGCCTCGGTGACGAAGAGACGTGCGGCGATCTCGGCGTTCGACAGGGCGGCGGCGAGAAGCTCGAGGACTTCGAGCTCGCGGGGCGTGAGTTCATCGAGGCGGGGGATCACGCCCGGGTCGGCCGGCACCATGGCCAGGAAGCGATCGAGCAGCCGCCGAGTGACGGCAGGCGCGAGCAACGCCTCGCCCGCCGCTACGACCCGGACCGCCTGCACGAGCTCTTCGGGCTCGGCGTCCTTGAGCAGGAAGCCGCTGGCACCGGCCCGCAGCGCACCTGCGACGAGCTCGTCGAGATCGAACGTCGTGAGGATGAGGACTCGCGTCTGGCTGCCCGACTCGAGAATCTGGCGCGTGGCGTCGATGCCGTCCACGATCGGCATGCGAATGTCCATCAGCACGATCTCGGGTTGCGTGTCCTGCACGGCCGCGACGGCTTGCCGGCCGTCGCTTGCCTCCGCGACCACCTGTAAGTCCTCGCGGGCGTCGAGGATGGCGCGAAATCCGGCGCGGACCAGCGCCTGGTCGTCGGCGAGGACGATGCGCACGGTCACCGAGCTCGCTCCAGCGGCAGCCAAGCGTGCACCCGCCAGCCGCCCTGAGCCAGCGGCTCGGCGTCGACCGTGCCGCGCAGCAGCGCGGCGCGCTCGCGCATGCCCGTCAACCCGCGGCCTTCCATCCATTCGTCGTGTCCAGCCGCACCGCGGCCATCGTCGGTGATCTCGAGCTCGAGTGCGTCAGGGGAGTAACGGACCGCCACCTCGGCATGGCTGGCGCTCGCGTGGCGCAGTGCGTTGGTGAGCGCCTCCTGCACGATCCGGTAGGCCGAGAGATCGATCACCGCCGGGACCGTCGGCGGCGTCCCGTCGTGGTGCACGGCCACGGCAAGCCCTGCGCTGCGAACCGCGGCGGCTAGCTGCTCGAGGTCGCTCAGCCCCGGCTGGGGCCGCAGCGGATCGTCCTCGACTTCGGGGTGCACGACCTCCAGCAGCCGCCGCAGATCGTTCAGCGCCGCCCGTCCCGAGCCGGCGATCGTCCGCAGCGCGTCGCGTGCCTGATCGGGGCGCCGCGCGAATCCGTCGTAGGCGGCGTTGG
>JBAPVZ010000404.1:0-5278 GCA_049283435.1 Candidatus Dormiibacterota bacterium | reverse complement strand
CGGCTGCGTGATGGGCGGGTGCACGGTCGCCGCCTGGTATCCGATCACGCCGAGCTCGAGCGTCTGCGAGAACCTGATCACGTATGCGCACCGGTTCCGGCGCGATCCCGACACCGGCGAGAAGAAGATCGCGATCGTGCAGGCGGAGGACGAGCTCGCCGCGCTCGGCATCGGGCTCGGCGCCGGCTGGAACGGGGCTCGGTCGATGACGTCGACGAGCGGACCCGGCATCTCGCTGATGGCGGAGTTCACCGGCTTCGGCTACTACGCCGAGATCCCGGTCGTCGTCTTCGACATCCAGCGCGTCGGCCCCTCGACCGGCCTGCCGACGCGCACCTCGCAGGGCGACCTTGCGTTCGCGCATCAGCTGTCGCACGGCGATGCGAAGCATCCGGTGCTGCTGCCGGCGACCGTCGGCGAGGTGTACGACTTCGCGCAGGACGCGTTCGACCTCGCCGACCGCCTGCAGACACCGGTCTTCGTCCTGTCCGACCTCGATCTCGGGATGAACCTCTGGATGTCACCGCCGCTGCCCTACCCGGCGCGACCGTTCGACCGCGGCAAGGTGCTCGCCGCTGAGGACCTGGAGCGTCTGGACGGTGACTGGGGCCGCTACCGCGACGTGGACGGCGACGGTATCGGCTACCGGACGCTGCCGGGCACGGAGCACACCGCGGCGGGGTACTTCACCCGGGGTTCGGGCCACGACGAGGAGGCCCGGTACACGGAGCGGGCCGACGACTACGCGGGCAACATGGATCGTCTCGCGAAGAAGCTGCGGCTCGCGCAGCCGCTGCTGCCCGCGCCCGAGGTCGACGTGGTCGGCTCGCGGGTCGGCCTGATCGCGTTCGGCACGACGCACCACGCGATGCGCGAGGCGCGGGACGGGCTCGCCGAACGCGGGCTCGCCGTCGACTATCTCCGGGTCCGCTCGCTGCCGCTGCACGACGAGGTGGCCCGGTTCGTCGCCGAGCACGAGCGGGTCTACGTCGTCGAGCAGAATCGCGACGGCCAGCTCTACGACCTGGTCAGGCTGGCGACCCCGGGGGCGGACGTCGAGCGGCTGCGCTCGATCCGTCACTACGACGGGCGCCCGATCCCGGCCGAGGCGATCACCCGGCCGCTGCTGGAGCTGGAGGCGACCCTCGTATGAACCACCCCACAAAACTCCGCAAGCTCCGTTTCGCGGGGGCCCCGGTATGAGCACTGCTGTCAACCACATCGGGCTGCCGCGGGTCGCCTACAAGGGCGCCGCGACGACGCTCTGCGCCGGCTGCGGCCACAACTCGATCACGAACCATCTGGTGAAGGCGCTGTTCGAGCTCGGCGTGTAACCGCACCGCCTCGCCAAGATGAGCGGCATCGGCTGCTCGTCGAAGACGCCCGCCTACTTCGTCGATCGGGCGCACGGGCTCAACGCGGTGCACGGGCGGATGCCGTCGACCGCGACCGGCGCCCATCTCGCCGACCGCGACCTCATCATGATCGGCATCAGTGGCGACGGCGACACCGCGTCGATCGGCCTCGGCCAGTTCATGCACCTGGTCCGCCGCAACGTCGACTGCACGTACCTGATCGAGGACAACGGCACCTACGGGCTGACCAAGGGGCAGTTCTCGGCGACCGCCGACGTCGGCTCCATGCAGAAGCGCGGCGCCGTCAACCAGTACCACCCGATCGACCCCTGCGCGGTCGCGCTGACGCTCGGGTGCAGCTTCGTCGCGCGCTCCTTCTCCGGCGACGGCAAGCAGCTCGTGCCGCTGCTCAAGGCAGCGATCGCGCATCGAGGCACGGCGGTGATCGACATCGTTTCGCCGTGCGTGGCCTTCAACGATCACGACGGGTCGACGAAGAGCTACAGCTGGGTCAAGGACCATGACGAACAGATCCAGGACGTGTCCTTCATCCCCTACTTCGAGGAGATCGAGGTCGACTACGAGCCGGGCACGACGACCGACGTGCAGATGCACGACGGGTCGCACCTGCGCCTCAAGAAGCTCGCCGAGGATCACGACACCTCCGATCGGATCGGCGCGCTGCAACTCGTCGAGCGTTCGCGCGAGGAGGGCCAGCTGGTCACCGGCCTGCTCCATCTCGACGAGTCGAGCGGCGACTTCGCGACGACCGAGGGGCTGCCGGCCCGCCCGCTGCGCGACTACGGCGAGTCCGACCTCCGACCGTCGAAGGCGGCGTTCGACGAGCTGATGTCGGAGCTCGGTTAGGCGCCGTCAGGCCACCGTCACCGGCCGCCGTAGCGGCCGGTTGCCGGCATTCGGTCGCATCCGCGCGCCGGGAAGGGTCACCTCGCCGGCATTCGGCCCCGTAGTGTCGGTCGGTGGAGCTCCGGAGCGCAAACCTGTTTGACAGGTAGCGAGGCTGTGCGCTACGATGGCGCCCCGTGGGGGAAGAAAGCGGGCTCGCCGGCCTGGTGCGGCGGGATACCCTTGCCGATCAGGTCGCGCAGCTGCTGATCCGCTCCATCGTCGAGCGGAAGCTGCGACCCGGCGACGAGCTCCCGTCGGAGTCCCAGCTCAGCGCGCAGTACGGGGTCAGCCGCCCCGTCGCCCGCGAGGCGCTGCGCCACCTCGCCGCGTTGAACATGATCCAGCTGGCGAACGGCAAGCTGCCCGCCGTCAAACCGCTCGGCGGAGAGCTCCTCGGCATCTACTTCGAATGGGCGCTCCAGCTCGAGGACAGCACGTTCGTCGAGTTGCACGAGCTCCGCCGGGGCGTCGAGGGTGCCTGTGCCCTCTACGCCGCCGAGCGTCGCACCGAACCTGACGTCGCCCGGCTGCGGGCACTCCTCGAGCAGATGCGGCGAGAGGACGATGCCGAAGCGTTCACCGACCTCGACCTGCAGCTGCACCTCGCGATCGCGGAGGCGGCCCACAACCGGCTGCTGCAGCACACCGTGGAGTCGATCCGGCTCTCGATGCGCAAGGTGATCCGCACCGGGCTCGAACTGATGGACGACGCGTCCGGCAAGGAGAGCCCGATCGTGCGCCTGCGGCGCGCGCACGCCGCGATCGTCGAGGACATCGTCGTGCAGGACCCCGAGGCCGCCCGCCGCCGGATGGACGAGCACCTGCGGGGTGCGGTCGCCAACTTCGTCGCCGCCGGCTCGAGGCCAGATCCCGAGTGATCGCGCGCGGTCAGGCGCCGGCCATGATCCAGCCAGGGAGGTAGGAGCACGTGTACGTAGGGACGATCCCGGTGCGGATGGCGGAGATGCTGCCGCCGCAGCCGAGCAATCTGTGGGCGCTCTCGCGGCAGGCGGGCGTCACCGACGCGGTGAGCAACACGACGAACAGCCCGTTCGCCGAACGCGACGAGAAGCCGTGGGACCTCATGCCACTGCTGCGCCTGCGCAACCGCTTCACCGAGGACGGGCTGAACCTCACCGTCATGGAGGGGGCGGGGCCCGACCTCCGGCGCGCGAAGCTGGGGCTGCCCGGACGGGACGAGGAGATCGAGGACTACCGGGCGATGCTCCGCAGCCTCGGCAAGCTCGGCATCGGCGTCGTCTGCTGGAACTGGATGGCGCAGTTCGGCTGGCTGCGCTCGACGGTCGGCGTCAGGACCCGCGGCGGCGCGCTCGTCACCGCGTACGACGACCGGGACCTGCAGGACGTGCCGCTGACGGAGGCCGGCGAGGTCCCCGAGGAGCACCTCTGGGACACGCTCACCTATTTCATGAAGGCGGTCGTGCCGGTCGCCGAGGAGGCCGGCGTCAAGCTGGCGCTGCACCCCGACGACCCGCCACTCCCGAAGATTCGCGGGGTGGCCCGCATCATCCGCAGCCCGGAGAACATGCGCCGCGCGATCGAACTGGTGCCGAGCGCCTGCAACGGCATCACCTACTGCCAGGGCAACTTCGCGGCGATGGACGCCGACATCCCGCAGACGATCCGGGAGTTCGCCGGCCGCGACCAGATCCACTTCGTCCACTTCCGCGACATCCGGGGCAGCGCGCGGAAGTTCGAGGAGACGTTCCACGACGACGGCAAGACCAACATGCTGGAGGCGATGCGGACCTACTTCGAGGCCGGATTCGACGGCCCGATGCGGCCCGACCACGTGCCGACGATGGAGGGCGAGCCGAACGATCGGCCGAGCTACGGGGTGATGGGCCGCCTCTTCGCGCTCGGCTACATGAAAGGGCTGATGGAAGCCGTCGCCGCCGAGCGCGCGACCGGTGCCTCGCAGCCGGCAGGAGTCGCCAACTGATGGGTATCGATCTGATCTTCAACAGCCCCGAGCGCGTCGCCGCCTTGACGCATCTGAGCCCTTACGAGCGGCTCGCCGACGGGCGCCCGCGCATTCCCGACGACCTCCTGGAGCGGTTGCGGCTGGTCACCAACGACGAGGCGTTCGGCGTCCTCGAGCGCCGCCACCAGTATCCCTATCAGTTCGAGGGGAACTGGCTGCGCCTGCATCCCGACCAGGTGCTCGTCGGCCGCGCGATGACGGCGATGTTCGTGCCGAAGCGTCCGGACCTGGACGAGGCGGTGAACCTGGCCGGCGCCGAGAAGGGATGGCCGGCCGGCAAGCAGAACACGTGGCTCATCGACTCGACGCAGGAGGGCGACGTGCTCGTCGTCGACCTGTTCGGCAAGGTGCGCGACGGCACCGTGATCGGCGACAACCTGGCGACCGCGCTCGACTCCCGAACGAAGGGCGGCGGCCTGGTCGTCGACGGCGGCATCCGCGACATGCTCCGGATGGGCGAGATCGAGCGGCTCGGCGTCTTCGCGCGGGGCGTCGATCCGTCGGCGATCTACGACGCCACGCTGTCCCAGGTCAACGGCCCGGTCCGCATCGGCCGCGCGGTCGTGCTGCCCGGCGACGCGGTGCTCGCGACCCCGGTCGGCGTCACGTTCATCCCCTCCCACCTCGTCGAGGAGGTCGTCACGCGATCGGAGGACGTCCGCCAGCGGGACGTCTTCGGCAAGGCGAGACTGGCCGCGGGGATCTACACCTCCGGCCAGATCGACGTCTCGGTGTGGGCGGAGGAGATCGAGACCGACTACCGGGCCTGGGCCGCCGACCATCCGTAGCGACGGGCTTACCGGGAGGCCCGGCGTCTGGCGCTGCGGGACGTGCATCATTCGTCCCCATGCAGGGATTCCTGACGACCGCTCAGCGGCTGCAGCGGCTGCGCGTCCGGCTCGTGGAGCTGGCGTGCTGGCGTGACGCGAACCGGCTCGAGATCGACGGCTGGACGATCGACGGCGCACCGATCTCGGTCGGCGGCCGCTGGCCGGATCGGATCGGTGTC
>JBAPVZ010000403.1:0-13398 GCA_049283435.1 Candidatus Dormiibacterota bacterium | reverse complement strand
CGCCAGCGCGCCGGCCGTAGACTCAGCCCCGTGGAAGCCTCGACCTACCCGATGCTCGATGCCGCCGCGGCGGCCGATCTGGTGCTCGACCGCACGCCCCGGCTCGGTGACGAATCGGTGCACGTCGGCGCCGCGCGCGGCCGGGTGCTGGCCTCGGACATCGTCGTGCCTGCGAATCTGCCCCGCTTCCCGGCGAGCGCGGTCGACGGCTACGCAGTGCGCGCCGCCGACGCGGGCCGGCGCCTCCGGATCGTCGGGGAGTCGGCCGCCGGTCGGCCGTACCCGGAGGAGGTTCCCCCCGGCGGTGCCTGCCGAATCCTGACCGGTGCGGTGCTGCCGCCGGGTGCCGACACCGTCGTCATGGTCGAGGACGTCGAGCAGACCCCCGACTGGGTCGTGGTGCCGGAGGGCCTGCGGCCGGACCGGAACTTCCACCGGCCCGGCGCGGACGCGCGCGCGGGTGAGGTGGCGATCGCCGCCGGGTTCGAGCTCGGGCCGGCGGAGGTCGGTCTGCTCGCGACGATCGGTCTCGCGTCGGTGCCGGTCGTGCGGCGTCCCCGCGTCGCGCTGCTCTCCACCGGGGACGAGCTCGTCGAGGTGGGGACGGTGCCGGGGCCGGGGCAGATCGTCGACTCCAACCGGTGGGCGCTGCGCGCGGCGCTCGAGGAGGCCGGCGCCGAGATCACGCTCCTCGGCCTCGCTCCGGACGAGCCGGACCAGCTCCGAACGCTCGTGACCGCCGCGCTGAAGGACCACGACGTGCTGCTCACGTCGGGCGGCGTTTCGGTCGGCACCCACGATCTGGTGAAGCCGCTGCTCGCGACGCTTGGCGAGGTGCTGGTCGGCCGCGTCCGTCTGAAGCCGGGCAAGCCGTTCACGTTCGCGACCCTGCCCGAAGGTCGGCTCGCGTTCGGTCTGCCCGGGTTTCCGGTCTCGTCGCTGGTCACGTTCGAGGTCTTCGTACGCCCGTCCCTGCGGCGCCTCCAGGGTCACCGCTGTCTGCAGCGCCCGATGCTGCCGGTGCGCCTCGGCTACGACGCGAAGGCGGCACCCGATCGCACCGAGTACCAGCGCGTCACGCTGCACCGGGAGGGCGCCGAGCTGGTCGCCGCGACGACCGGATCGCAGAGCTCCTCGCGGCTGGGCTCGCTCGTCGGCGCCCAGGCGCTGGTCCGCATCCCGCCGGGTGGCGACGGGCTGCCCGCCGGCACCGTCCTCGACGCGATCATTCTCGAGCTGCCGGCCGCCGGCTAGCTGCCGAGGTTGCTCCCTCGTGGCCCGCTTCCGAACGTTCGTTCCCCGGTAGAATCGACTGCGATGCCAGGACCGTTCCAGATGGACGCGCCGTTCCAGCCGGCGGGGGATCAGGGGCCGGCGATCGACCGGCTCGTCAGCGGCGTCGACAGCGGCATGCAGGAGCAGGTGCTGCTCGGCGTCACGGGCAGTGGCAAGACGAACGTCATGGCGTGGGCGATCGAGCGGCTCGGCCGTCCGGCCCTCGTTCTGAGCCCGAACAAGACGCTGGCCGCCCAGCTGTGCGCCTAGTTCAAGCGGCTCTTTCCGAGGAACGCGGTCGAGTACTTCGTCAGCTACTACGACTACTACCAGCCCGAGGCGTACATCGCGCAGTCGGATACCTACATCGAGAAGGACTCGAGCCGCAACGAGGACATCGATCGCATGCGGCACAGCGCGACGAGCTCGCTGCTGACGCGCCGCGACGTCGTCGTCGTCGCGAGCATCAGCTGCATCTACGGCATCGGTGCCGTCGAGGACTACGTCGGCGAGTCGCTCGAGCTCAAGGTCGGGCAGTCGATTCGCCGCGAGATCCTCCTCCGCAAGCTGACCGAGATGCTCTACGAGCGCAACGACTACGACCTGGGCCGGCTGCGCTTCCGCGTGCGCGGCGACGTCGTCGACCTCGTTCCCGCCGGTGAGGAGCAGGTCTACCGGGTGGAGCTCTTCGGCGACGAGGTGGAGAAGATCCGGCGCCTCGATCCCGTGACCGGTGAGATCCTCGGCTCCCAGCCGGTGCTCAAGGTCTTCCCGGCCTCCCACTACGTGACCCCGCGACAGAAGCTGGAGCTCGCGCTGGTCGACATCGAGGCCGAGCTGGAGGAGCGCTGCGCCTGGTTCGACGAGCACGGACGGCTCCTCGAGTCGCAGCGACTCCGCCAGCGGACGAACTTCGATCTCGAGATGCTGCGCGAGACCGGGACCTGCGCCGGCATCGAGAACTATTCACGGCATCTCGGTCGTCGCGAGGCGGGGACGGCACCCTCGACGCTCCTCGACTTCCTGCCTGACGACGCCCTCATCTTCGTCGACGAGTCGCACATCGCGGTCCCGCAGATCGGCGGCATGCTCGGCGGCGACCGCGCGCGCAAGGCATCGCTCGTCGAGTACGGTTTCCGGCTGCCGAGCGCGTTCGACAACCGACCGCTCAGCTTCGACGAATGGGAGGAGCGCATCGGGCAGCGCATCTACGTCTCCGCGACCCCCGGCGAATTCGAGCTCCGGCGGGCATCGCAGGAGGTGGAGATGGTCGTGCGCCCGACCGGGCTCATCGACCCGTCGGTCGAGGTGCGCACGACCGGGGGGCAGGTCGACGACCTGCTGGCCGAGGTACAAGCGCGCGCGGCGGTCGGGCAGCGGACCCTGGTGACGACGCTCACCAAGCGGTTCGCCGAGGATCTCACCGACTACCTCCGCGAGCTCGGCGTGCGGGTGCGCTACATCCACTCCGATCTCGACGCGATGGAGCGCATCGAGGTGCTTCGCGACCTCCGCGTCGGCCAGTTCGACGTGCTCGTCGGCATCAACCTGTTGCGGGAGGGTCTGGACCTCCCCGAGGTGTCGCTCGTCGCGATCATCGACGCCGACAAGGAGGGCTACCTGCGGTCCTACCGCTCGTTCATCCAGACGATCGGCCGCGCGGCCCGCCACGTCGAGGGGCACGTGATCATGTATGCGGACCGCGTCACCGACTCGATGCGGGAGGCGATCGGGGAGACGGAGCGGCGCCGGGCCCGGCAGCTCGCCTACAACGAAGAGCACGGCATCACCCCGGCGACGGTCCAGAAGGCGATCTACCAGCTCGAGATCGAGCAGAAGGAGAAGGAGGTCGCGGCGGTCGAGCTGATGGCGGGTGCCGGTCTGCCGCGCGAGGACCTGATCGCGATGGTGCGCGACCTGGAGAAGGAGATGAAACGCCTCTCCAAGGAGCTGCAGTTCGAGGATGCCGCCCGCGTGCGCGACCGCATCATCGCGATCCGCAGGCGGCTCAACGGCGAGACGACCGGCAGCGACGAGGACGAGGACGTGGCGCTCGCGATCGCCGCCGCGCCGAGGGCGAAGCAGGCCGCGCGCAACTGGCGGCGCTCGCGGCGGGGGCCGTGAGCTACGCCGGCGTTCGCCGCAGCCGGTCGAGGAGGACGCGGCCCGCGACGCCGATCAGCGCACCGAGCGCGACCGGGACGAGCGCGACCGCCGTCTGGTAGATGGGGTGCGGACGCCCGGCCCGAGCGGCCGCCACGGTCGTCCAGAGGCTTGAGAGGGGGACGGCGCTGAACAGCACCAGGGCCGGCAGCCAGCAGCGTCCGAGACGGAGTGCGCCGGCCACCATGGAGCCGAAGAGCAATACGACGGCCACTGCCTGAACGTCGTCGGTCGCGTGGGCGCTCATCCAGCCGACGAGCATCGTGGCGGCGAGGACCGCCGCCCAGCCGAGCCGGAGCCGCCCATCGGCGCCGCGGCGCCAAGCGTCGAGGGCGCCACGGACGACGTCGAAGCCAGCCGCGGCGTTGAACTGGCGAGACCGAAGCACGTCGAGCAGCTCGGCGCCGTAGCGCTCACGCCAGCGCCGCGGGTAGAGAAGGAGCAGCAGACAGGCCCGATCAGGCATCCGTCAGGCGGCGCCGGCCGGCGTCCGCGACCCGTGCCAGCGTCGCCACGTGGCCCCGCAACGCCTCGACGCCCGGCGTCGTGAGACGGTACGGACGGCGGCGGTCGGCGCTCGGCAGGGCCTCGATCAGGCCGCGCTCCTCGAGCCGGGCGATCGCGCCGTAGAGCGTGCCGGGACCGAGCCGAGTGCCGCTCACGACTTCGACGTCGTTCGCGATCGCGTAGCCGTGCTTCGCCCCCCCGCTCAGGCTGACCATGACGAGCACGGCCGGCTCGGCGAACCGGCCGAGACCGCCGAAGCTGTCCTGCTGTTTCATCCGCTCATCTCCACCGGCCGAAGCGGCCAGCCTGCCGAGGCGTGGAGCGGGCTGGCTTCGCTGCCGATCGCGAACTGGGCCGGCCCGAAGCCGCCAGCCGACTCGGTGACGACGAAGCGGGCGCCGGCGGCGCGTGCGGGAGCAGGGAAGCGCAGTTCCTCCGCCGCCCGGCCGCCGGGCGGCAGGAGGACCTGAAGGACTGCCCCGTTGACGGGGTCGACCGGGGGCGAACCCGGCACCTCTACGTAGGCGCGCGCCAGCTCCGACCGCATCGGCTGCCGGCGGGCGCGGTTCTGTACCTGCACCTCGATGGCCAACGTGCCGCCCGACACCGTCCGGGCCGAGGACAGCGCGACGCACCAATCGTCGAAGCACTTGGCCTCTCCCCGTCCAAGCTGGACCGGGGTGCTCGTCGCCCCGACGCCAAAGAGGACGCCGCCATAGGCCGCGACGATGACGGCGAGCAGCGCCCCCATGCGGAGCCCCCACCTCGAACGGTGCAGACCGAGCACCGTGACCGCGACGACCAGCCCGAGCACGACCAGTGCGGTCGCCAGCATGACCAAGTCGGACAGCGCCGGCGCGGCCTGCATCGTCATGCGATGCATCGTATCACGGAGTACCAGGCACACTGGGGGGTGACGAACGTCGATTTGCTGCGAGCGGGCGTGGCGCGGTGAGGGTTCGCCGCCCCCGAGGGCGAAGCAGCCCGCGCAACTGGTCGCGCTCGCGGCGGGGCCCCTGACCGCTGATCGATGCGTCCGGCCTGCTGCCTTCACCGCCGACCCCACGATCGCCACGCCCTGACCGAGCGCACTCCGCCCTACGCACGCGCCGCGACGACGCCTGAGCAGTCGAGTCAGCGCGACCCGGATCCGGAGCCGACCGAGCGTGGAGTCTGCCCGTACCACCTGAGCACGCGCAGGGCGCGGAGAGTGTTCCAGCGGCTCGGTCTTCCCTCGCCCTCATCCATCGCGAAGTGCAGCCGGCCGGGGTGGGGATTCTCGAGGGGCCAGCGGCCGTCCGCATCCCGCTTCGACTCGACCAGGCCGATCGCCTCGGCGACCCTCTCGTCCGGCCGGGCGCCGGCCGCACGCAGGTAGTCGAGACCTCGGAGCACGTCGTAGTGCCAGAAGGTCGGGAACGAGAACTGCGTCCAGGTCGCGGGGAGCCGGGTCTTGCGGTCGTGGTCGATCACCTCACCGGTCGACCGCCGGCGAAGCATCCGGCGCTCGCGGAGGTACTCGTCGCCACGCTGGCGGGCGGCGCTCACCTCGGGAGGGCTCCCCGCCGCGCGTTCGTACTCCAGGAGGCCCTCCAGCACGTCGATCGTCGTGTGGAATGAGCCCCGGGTCGATCCATTCTCCTGCTCGCAGTTCCAGCCGCCGTCGCTCATCTGCTCGCCGAGAAGCCGGTCCACGATGTCTCGCACGTCCTCGCCGAAATAGGCGCCGATCGCGACCGTGCGGCCGTTGATGCACGGCTCCACCTCGCCCGCGAAGAAGGGCTCACCGGCGTGCTCCCACCGGCAGTGCTCGCGGACCAGGCGGACGGCGTGGCGCGCTCCTGCGCTGGCGGGGTTCAGACCGAAGGCCCGCAACAGCGTCAAGCTCCAGGTGGTGGAGGTCCATTCGGGGAAGAGGGTCCCTCGCCTCTCGGATGGCAGTGATTCCCACCAGTTCTCGGCAGCCGCCGAGGCCGACGCCGGGAGGCCTCGATCCCAGTGGCCGTCGTGGCGCTGAAGGGCGAGCAACCGAGCGCCCCAACCCTCGCCGGCGACGCGGGCACGCTCGACCGCGACGTGTTCCTCGGGCGCCTCGGTGAGGTCGCGCAGGACCTGCCAGCGGATCGCCGGGTCGGAGTCGAGCAGCCACTCGACGACATCCATTCGGATCTACCTCCACCGGAATGGTAGCGGCAGCAACGGACGGGGGCGGGCGGTCAGCCTCCGCGAGCGGGACGCCGGGGCGACCGGGCCTGGGGCAGGGTGCCGGCGCCGTGTCGGGGCGCCGACGGTGGCGGAACGACGGGCCCGATGTCGCCGTCCGGCGCCTCGTCGAGATCGACGATCACCGGGGCATGATCGCTCGGACCGCTGCCCTTGCGGGCCTGCCGGTCGACCCAGGCCGCGCGAACCCTCGCCTCGACCGCCTGCGTGGCGAGGACGAGATCGATGCGCATCCCCCGGTCCTGGTGGAACATACCGGCCCGGTAATCCCAGTAGGTGAACACCCGGTCATGGGGCCACCGATCTCGGACGACGTCGTGGAAGCCGGCTGCCACCAGCTCACCGAGCGCGGCTCGTTCGGGGGGCGTGACGTGGGTCTCGCCGGCATAGGCCGCGGGGTCGAACACGTCGGCGTCGGTGGGCGCGATGTTCATGTCGCCGCAGACCACGGCCGCAACCGGGTCCGATCGCAGCAGATCACGGAGGGCGCCGAGCCAGGCCAGCTTGTAGCGATAGTGGTCCGAATCGGGCTCGCGACCGTTCGGCACATAGACCGAATGCACCCGGACACCGCCGCATGTCGCGGACACCGCACGGGCCTCGGGCAGGGGGAACCCGGGCGCGCCGGGAATGCCGACCAGGACGTCGTCGAGCCCGACCCGGGAGAGCAGCGCGACGCCGTTCCACTGCGCCTCGCCGTGATGGGCGATCGCGTAGCCGCGGGCGGCCAGCGCCTCGCCGAGCAGCCTGCGGAACGCGTCGTCGGTGAGCTTCGTCTCCTGCAGGCAGACGGCGTCGGGACGCCGCTCGTCGAGCCAGGGCAGAAGCCGCGGCAGTCGCTGCCGGACGGAGTTCACGTTCCAGGTCGAGATGCGCACGTCGAACAACGGTAGCCGGGCGGCCGCGTCAGCGCCGTGCCGACGCGAGGTTCGGTGCGAGCTGGGCGGTGATCGTCCGCAGCAGGCGAAGCGCACGCTCCCGGCTGTCTCGCATCAGCGGCAGGCGGGCCAGCGCGAGCGCGCGGACGAGCAGCGCCGTCGCTTCGTCGACGACGGCGAGCGTGTCCTGCCGAGCCTCCGACCGGTCGGTCATCCACAGGTAGACGACCGCCATCTGCGCCGTCCAGAGCAGCGCCGGCAGCTCAACGCGCAGATCCGGCGGGATCGCGTCTCGGGCGCCGCCGACGACCGCTCGGTAGAGGTCAACCCCCTCTTCGCGGAGGCTGGCCGACGCGGGCGCGAACGGGTTCGCCGGGCTGCGCGGGTCGGCGGCGACGCGCTCCTCCCGTTCGAGCCGGGCCGAGCGTGCCGAGCGAGCGGCGCCGACGAGGCCGAGGTAGCCCAGCCTCAGCAGCCCGACGACGATCAGGTAGGCGCCGATCCACGCCGCGATCCCGGCGAAGGTGTCAGCTCCGGCGGTGGCGGCCGAGAACAGGACCAGCAGCCCGAGGTGTTCAACTCATTCCGCGGGACGGGCGAGGCACAATGGCGGCGGTGAGGAACTTGGAGCTGCTGCGAGCCGGCATGGTCGGTGAGGGTCCGCGGGCCGGCTGGCAGGAGACGATCGGCGCTCGGATCGCGGAGGTCGAGGCGGGCCGTGTCGTCGTGGAGCTGGACGCGTCGGCCCGCCACCGGCACGAGGGCGGTGTCGTCCAGGGCGGCATCATCACGCAGATCGCCGACGCGGCGATGGGCATGTCGCTCCTGACGCAGCAGGACGAGGGGATGGCGAACATCACGGTCGAGCTCAAGATCAACTTCATGCGCTCGGTCGTCGAGGGCCGGATCCGGGCGATTGGCCGCGTCGTCGACATGCGCCGCACCCTGCTCTTCAGCGAAGCGGACGTGACGGACGAGGAGGGCCGGCTGGTGGCCCATGCGACGAGCACCTGCCTCGCGGTCTCGAGGACGGGCCGATGAGCCGGGGCGTCTACTCGAACGCGGAAGAGTCGCCGGTGTCGAGCTGGGTCGGCCTGCGCACGGTCTCGATGGCGGATGGAGAGGCGGTGCTCGAGCTGCCCACGCGGCCCGAGATGACGAACTACCAGGGCAGCGTCCACGGCGGGCTGGTGGCGTTCCTCGCCGACGCCACGATGGGTAGGGCCGTCGCGAGCACGCTGCCCGACCGCTCCCGGCAGGCCAACTTCGACCTCAAGGTGTCGTTCATCGGCGCGGCGCGCGTCGGCTCGGTGCTGCGGGCGCGGGCTCGACTCCTCCACCGGGGGCGGCGGACCGGTGTCACTGAGTGCCGGATCGAGGACGACCGGGGCCGCCTGGTGGCGACCGCGACGGCGACGTTCGTCTATCGGGACGCGGCGGAGCGAGCCGAGCCCGCGACCGGGTAGGGGCGCCGGCCGGCGCCGCCTGGCGGGTGAGCGCGGCTCCCGGCTGCCGCGAAGTCGCCCGGCACGGTCAGGGCCAAACGTTGCACGGCAAACGGACGTTCGTCTAGCATCATCCTCATGCCCGCAACCGCCACGGTCGCTGCCGGAGAATAGAGACGTGCCCACCGACAGCATCGTCATCCGGGGGGCCCGCGAGCACAACCTGAAGGACGTCAGCCTCGCCATTCCACGCGATCGGCTCGTCGTGTTCACCGGACTCTCGGGCTCGGGCAAGTCGTCGCTCGCCTTCGACACCATCTATGCCGAGGGCCAGCGGCGCTATGTCGAATCGCTGTCGGCCTATGCTCGCCAGTTCCTGGGCCAGGTCGACAAGCCTGACGTCGACGCGATCGAAGGCCTCTCGCCGGCGATCTCGATCGACCAGAAGGGCACCTCGCGCAATCCTCGCTCGACGGTCGGCACGGTCACCGAGGTGCACGACTACCTGCGCCTCCTGTACGCCCGCGTCGGCATCCCGCACTGCCCGGTCTGCGGCCGCGAGATCCACCGCCAGACCGTCGAGCAGATGGCGGACCGGGTGGAGCAGCTCGGCGAGGGCAGCCGGCTGCTGATCCTCGGACCGGTCGTCCGCGGGCGCAAGGGCGAGTACCACCAGCTGATCGCCGATGTCCGCAAGCAGGGCTTCAATCGGGTCCGCGTCGACGGCGAGATGTACGAGCTCGACACCGGCGACGAGGTCCCGATGGAGCGCTACCGCCAGCACGATGTCGACGTCGTCGTCGATCGCATCGTGCTCGGCCCCGACCAGCGGACCCGGCTCGTCGATTCGCTGGAGACCGCGGCCAAGCTGGGCCAGGGCACCGTGCTGATCGTCGATGCGCGGGGCGAGCGCGACGACCTCATCATGTCGCAGGCCTACGCGTGCCCCTACGACGGGACCAACGTGCCGGAGCCGGAGCCGCGCAACTTCTCCTTCAACAGCCCTTACGGCGCGTGCCCGACCTGCACCGGCCTGGGCACCCAGATGGTCGTCGATCCGGACCTCGTGGTGCCGAACGGAGCGCTGACCTTGCGCGAGGGTGCGATCGCGCCCTGGAGCCGCTCGCAGTTCTTCTATCCGGAGCTGCTGGACGCGATGGCGGAGGAGCACGGGATCGATCTCGACGTGCGGTGGCGGGATCTCCCGAGTAAGCACCGGGAGCTGCTGCTGAACGGCACCGGCCGCCGGAAGATCGCGTTCGGCTATCGCAACCACTACGGCCAGCGCCGGCGCTACCAGGCCACGTTCGAGGGTGTGCTCGCGAACGTGCAGCGGCGCTACGACGACACGGAGTCGGAGTTCCTGAAGGCCGAGCTGGAGAAGTTTCTGGCCGAGCGGCCATGTCCCGCCTGTCACGGCACGCGGCTCAAGCCGGCCTCGCTCGGGGTCACGATCGCCGGCCGGTCGATCGCCGACGTCTCCGCGCTGACGGTGACCAAGGCGGTCGAGTTCTTCCGCGACCTCACGCTGTCGGAGCGCGACGCGACGATCGCGAGGGGAATCCTGAAGGAGATCAGCGAGCGGCTCCGCTTCATGCTCGACGTCGGTCTCGACTATCTGACCCTGGCGCGCGGTTCGACCACGCTGTCGGGCGGCGAGTCGCAGCGGATCCGTCTCGCGACGCAGATCGGCTCCAAACTGGTCGGGGTTCTCTACATCCTCGACGAGCCGTCGATCGGGCTCCATCAGCGCGACAACCACCGGCTGATCGAGACGCTGGTGCGGCTCCGCAACCTGGGCAACACGCTGATCGTCGTCGAGCACGACGAGGACACGATCCGCGCGAGCGACTGGGTCGTCGACGTCGGCCCCGGCGCCGGTGAGCACGGCGGCGAGATCGTCGCCTCGGGGCCGCTCGAAGAGGTGCTCCAGCATCCGACGTCCCTGACCGCCGCCTTCCTGCGCGGCGATCGGGAGATCGCGGTCCCGGCCGACCGGCGCCGGGGCAGCGGGAAACGGCTCGTCGTGCGCGGTGCGCGAGCCAACAACCTGCGCGACCTCACCGTCGCCTTTCCGCTCGGTACGTTCGTCGTCGTCACCGGCGTCAGCGGCTCCGGCAAGTCGTCGCTCGTCGCCGACATCCTCTCGCGCAAGCTGGCCCAGCACTTCTACCGTGCCAAGGACCGTCCCGGGCCGCACGACGGGGTCGACGGGCTGCAGAACCTGGACAAGTCGATCGACATTGACCAGTCGCCGATCGGCCGGACGCCGCGCTCGAACCCGGCCACCTACACCGGCATGTTCACGCCGATCCGGGAGCTGTTCGCGTCGATGCCGGAGGCGAAGATGCGTGGCTACAAGGCCGGGCGCTTCTCGTTCAATGTCAAGGGTGGCCGCTGCGAGGCGTGCCAGGGCGACGGGATCATCCAGATCGAGATGCAGTTCCTCCCCGACGTCTACGTGCCCTGCGAGGTGTGCCACGGCAGCCGCTACACGCGCGAGGTCCAGGAGGTCAAGTTCCGCGGGTACTCGATCGCCGACATCCTCGCGATGACGGTCGACGAGGCGTTGACCGTGTTCGAGAACGTGCCGCGGATCTCGATCAAGCTGCGCACGCTGCGCGACGTCGGCCTCGGCTACATCCGGCTCGGCCAGCCGGCGACGCAGCTCTCGGGCGGCGAGGCGCAGCGGGTGAAGCTCTCGACCGAGCTCTCGCGGCGTGATACCGGCCGCACGATCTACGTCCTCGACGAGCCGACGACCGGCCTCCACTACGCGGACGTGGAGCGCCTGCTCGTGGTCCTCCATCGCCTCGTCGAGCAGGGCAACACCGTCGTCGTCATCGAGCACAACCTGGATGTGATCAAGACCGCCGACTGGCTCATCGATCTCGGCCCGGAGGGCGGCGATCGCGGCGGCGAGGTCGTCGCCGAAGGCACGCCGGAAGAGGTGGCGGGGAACGAAGCGTCCTACACCGGCGCCTATCTGCGGCCAATCCTGGAGCGGGCCGGCCGGGCGATCGGAGCGGCCGCGCCGCGGCGAACGCCGCGGCCGACCCGCCGCAAACGAGGAGAGAAGATCCCCGCATGACCTCCCGATCGCGGCGGCGCCCGCGGTGAGCGCACTGGAGCAGCTGCAGACGGTGCTCGCCGGCGTCAACGACCTGGAACGGGTCGCCGGCGTCCTCGAATGGGACCAGGAGACGCAGCTGCCGTCGGGCGGCGTCGCCGGCCGCGCCAACCAGGTGGAGACGGTCAGCCGCATCGCGCACGAACGGTTCGTCTCGCCGGAGGTCGGCCGGCTGCTGGAGCGGGCGGAGGCGGAGACGCAGACGCTGCCGGACGACGGCGACGACCGCCGACTGGTCCGCGTGACGCGCCGGGACTACGACTACGAGACGAAGCTGCCCGGGGAGCTCGTCGGCGAGATGGCGCGGGCCCAGGCGGAGGCGCAGCCGGTGTGGGTGGAGGCGCGCCGGCGATCCGATTGGGCGCTGTTCGAGCCGCACATGCGGCGGACGGTCGAGCTCGCCCGCCGAGTCGCCGACGCCTACGGCCACACGGGGCGCCCGCTGGATGCGCTCATCGCGCGCCAGGAGCCGGGTCTGACCGCCGCCGACGTGGAGCGCGTCTTCGGCGAGCTGCGAGCGGCGATCGTGCCGCTCGTCCGGCAGATCGCGCAGCGTCCCGCGCCGCCCGACGTGCTCGACCGGGCGTGGCTCCCCGCCGACCGTCAGCAGCAGTTCGGGCTGGACGTCGCGACCGCGATGGGTTACGACCTCCAGCGCGGCCGGCTGGACCGCTCCGCCCATCCGTTCACGATCGGGCTCGGGCGGGGCGACGTGCGGATCACGACTCGGATCGAGCACGGTCTGACGAGTCTGTACTCGACGATCCACGAGGCCGGCCACGGCATGTACGAGCAGGGAGTCGGACCGGCACTCGATCGCGGTCCGCTCGGCGGCGGTGCGACCTCCGGCGTCCACGAGTCGCAGTCGCGGCTCTGGGAGAACCTGGTCGGACGCAGCCGCCCGTTCGCGACCTACGTCGTGCCGAGACTTCGGGCTGCGTTCCCCGAGGTCGCGACGGGCATCGACGAGGACGCCTACTACCGCGCGGTCAACCTCGTCCGCCCTTCCTACATTCGCGTCGACGCGGACGAGGTCACCTACAACCTGCACATCATGCTGCGCACCGAGCTGGAGGGAGAGTTGCTCGACGGCACGCTGCGCGTCGAGGAGGTGCCTGACGCCTGGAACGCGAAGCTGCACGAGTACCTCGGGCTCGCCGCTCCGGCCGCTGCCCAGGGCTGCCTGCAGGATATCCACTGGACCTTCCCCGGCCTCGGCTCGTTCGTCGGATACACGCTCGGCAACGTGATCGGCCCGCAGCTGCTCGCGACCGTCCGGACGACGCTGCCCGACCTCGACGGGCAGATCGCGCGCGGTGAGTTCGCCCCGCTGCACGGCTGGCTGCTCGAACACGTCTACCGGCACGGACGCAAGTTCACGCCGAACGAGCTGCTGCAGCGCATCACCGGGGAGCCGATCTCGGCCCGCCACTGGGTCGCCTACGTCAAGCGGAAGTTCGGCGAGCTGTACGGCCTGACCTGAGCGCGCTTCGGCGCCGGCGCTCGGCCGGCGCCCGTCGCACGGCGGCGGGATTCGGTGCCCCGCGCAAGTCCGACCACGCCGCCGGTTGTCCCTACAATGGCTCCGGATCAGGCCGATCCCGCGGGGGTTGCACGACCGCTCGCTCCGGTATCCGGGGCAGGTCGGCTTCTCGCCTCCCGCGGGCGCACGCGGGCCGGGACTCGCGGGGGAGGGGGAGATGGAGCGGAAGGTAATCGAAGCTCGAGTCGGGCGCATCTTCTGGGTCACGGTCGTGCTCCTGTTCGTGGCCTGGCT
>JBAPVZ010000402.1:0-1594 GCA_049283435.1 Candidatus Dormiibacterota bacterium | reverse complement strand
GGTGGAGGTACCAGCGCCGGGGCAGCAGCGGCGCCGGGGCGAGGAGCAGCGCGCCGCCGAACCAGAGCGGTCCGGAATCGAGGCTGAACGCGATCGGCCAGCGCCAGAACAGGATCGCCGCCAGCGCCCCGGCCGCGAACCCGGCGAGGGCCAGCAGGCTGAGCCGGCGCGCGTGCCAGAGCCACGCCGCGCTGATGCAGACGGCGAGCAGGGAGGTCGCGAAGACCGGTCCGGGGACGTTGCCGACGTAGAGCGCGAACAGGTCGTCGGGCGGCGCGGCGTGACGCGCGCCCGCGAGCCAGACCCGTACCGGCTCCTGGGCCGGGTGCGCGGTGAACGGGACCAGGTAGCCCATCGCGCGGCTCCGTACGGCGACCAGCGCGGCCGCGAACGCGACCAGCGCCGGCTCGATGCGCAGCGCCCTCGCGAAGCGCGAGCGCACGAGCTGCAGCACGGCCGCGAGCAGTGCGATCGCGATTACCAGGACAGGGGATGCGCCGCCCCCGAGCAGCGCGACCGCGAGCAGGCTGGAGAGAAAGAGCGCGGCGGCCCCCGGCCACCGGGCGATGCGGGCGAGCAGCCAGACGGCGCCGCCCGCCGCGAGCGCGATCACGAGGGTGAGGAGCGCGGGCAGGCGAAACAGCAGCAGCCCGGCGACGACGGGCGGCACCATCGCGATCAGCAGCACGGCCTCGTCGGGCAGGACCCCGGCGTGGAAGACCGCCGTCTCCAACCGCTCCGCTCTCGGCATTCCCGCTCCTCTCACCCGACGAGACTCCGCCAGCTCCGTCCCCCGAGGACCCCGATCCCGGAGCCTGATGCGGCGCGGCACCGGCCACGCTCCCGGGTGCCGGACTCGCAGCGCGTCCTCGATCCGCACCGAAGCTCGACCCTACGCATTTCGCCTGCCGGGACGCGTCCCCGCGCCGGCGTGGGGCCCGGTTGCCGACGCTCGGCGCGGGTCGCCTGCTTGTGATCCGTTGCCGCGATCGTGTACAAAGGGGACCAGCAACGTGTCGCAGCTCTGCCAACGTCTTCTCGCGACGATGCTGCTGCTCGGGTCGATGTGCGCGTTCACCGTGGTGAGTGCGAGCGCGGCTCCGGCGCAGCCGGACACCTGGCGCCCGCTCGGCGCGATTCCCACGACCCCGGCGAGTCCGCTGGAGGCGCTCGCGGTCGATCCGGCGAACAGCCAGGCGCTCGTCGCCGGCACCGAGAGCGGCGAGATCTACCGCAGCACCGACGGCGGATTGCACTGGGTGCGTGCCGCCCGGCACCTCGGCAAGGCGGTGACGACCCTCGTCTTCGACCCCAGCCGCAGCGATGCCCTGTATGCCGGCAGCACCCACGGCGTCTGGGTCAGTCACGACGGCGGCGTCTCCTGGCAGGCGATCGCGAGCACGGCCGACGACTCCATCCGCGCGATCGCGGTCGGGCAGGGCGTGCTGGCGGCGGCAACGCAGCAGGGCGTCCTCTTGAGCCGCGACGGCGACACCTGGGCGCCCGCCGGCCTCCGCGGGGTCGACGTCTCCGCCCTCGTGATCGTGAGCGGCGGGGACGCGCCCCAGATCGTGGCCGGCGGCGACGGTGAGCG
>JBAPVZ010000401.1:0-4364 GCA_049283435.1 Candidatus Dormiibacterota bacterium | reverse complement strand
CAGCCTGGCTGACCACCCGTGGCGGCGGCTGCCGGCCGGCATCATGGCAGCCGGCCGGGGCGCCGGAGGCCCGCGTGCCCGCGGCGCCGGCGGTCAGGTCCGGGACGGCTCCGGCGACCAGACGTAGGGCGTCGCCTGCGTGATCGCGACGAAGCCCAATCGCTCCAGGATCGGGCGACTCTCGGCCGAGGCGTCGACGTGGAGATACCGCACGCCGTGCTTCGCCGCCAGCCTGGCCCGTGCGCTGACGAGGCCGCGATAGATCCCGCGTCCGCGCCACGACACCAAGGTCGAGCCACCGAAGAGTCCGGCGAACTCCGTGCCCGGCAACCACGTCAGCCAGGCCGTGGAGACCAGGTCGCCGGCCGCTTCCGCGACCCAGATCGAGGCGCCGGTCTCGCCCTCCAGCCGGCGGGCGAGATGGCCGGCCAGCCAACCGTGATCGGCGCCCCACACCGAGGACTCCAGGTCGGCGATCCGCCGCAGATCGTCCCCTGAGGTCGCCGTACGCAGGGCGACGCCGGCCGGCAACGGTGCCGGCGCGGATTGGAGGTCGTCGACGAGCCCGACGAGCACGGTCTCCGGATCCTCGGCGACGAATCCAGCCTCCCGGAGCCGGGGCGCGAGCGCGGCGGAGCCGTCGTGCGACCAGATCGTCCATTCGAACGCCTCACGCCGGGCCGCGAACGCCGCGCGCTGCCGAGCGATGACGGGCGCGGGGTCGGCGAGCTGCGTGCCGGGCAGCGTCACGACGCGGCCCTGCCGCTCACCGAAGAGGCGGACGACGGGACCGTCGGCGACCGCCGTGACATCGCGCGGCAGCACCCGCGTCTCCGCCGGGCGAACCTGGGCATCGTAGACGGCGAGCAGGGACACGGGGTCGCGCACCGGCCGACCATAGCAGCCGCGTCAGCGTCCCCCCGGGCGACGTCCCCGGTCGGGTCCGGGTCTAGACTGGCGGCACCGGATGAGCGCCCCTCAAACGAAGCCGGAGACCGGGCAGCGGGTTTCGAGCTCGACTCGCCCCCGTGGTCGGAACGATCCCATGGGCGGCGCGGGCCATCCCGCGCTCACCTGGTATGGGTTCCACCTCCTGCAGCGCACGATGGAGCAACTCCCGCGAGGCCTCGCCTACGCGCTCGCGATCGTGGTCGCCCGGTTCGCCTATCTGACCGCCCGCGGCGCGCGGCGCGCGCTCACCGAGAACGTGCGCGCCGCCCTGCCCGAGGCCTCGCCTCGCGAGCTGCGCCGGGTCGTGCGCCGGAACTTCCGCAATCATTCGAAGGCCTATGCGGATCTCATGCGACTGCCGGTCGCGCGAGTCGCGGATCTGAAGCCGCTGCTGCAATCGGAGGGATGGGAGCACCTGGAAGCGGCCCGAGCGCGAGGCAAGGGGATCCTGATGGTCTCCTGCCACATGGGCTCCTGGGAGATCGCTGCGGCCATCTGGGCCGCCACCGTCGCCCCGGTCAACCTGTTCGCCGAGGTCCTGGAACCACCCGAGATGTACGACTGGTATCGAACGACGCGAGCGCGTCTGGGCATCAGCGTGCTGCCACTCAACCGGGCCGGGCTGCGCCAGGTCCTGCAGGCGCTCGATGCGAACGAGATCGTCGTCACCGCGATCGACCGTGACATCACGGGAACCGGCATCGAGATGGACCTCCTCGGCCGGCGCGTGCGGATTCCCGACGGCCCGGCGGCGATCGCGCTCCGCAAGGGCACCCCGATCATCCCGGTCTGCGTCTATCGCCTGCCCGACGACACGTTTCGGGCGATCGGCTACGAGCCGATCATCGCCGAGTCGACCGGTGACCAGCGCGCCGACATCGAGCGCACGACGCGTCAACTGGTGCGGCGAATCGAGACCATGATCCGCGAGCATCCCGACCAGTGGCACCTCCCGCATCGCATCTGGCAGGATGCCGCCGGATCACCGTCCAGATGACGGGCGCGCGATGAGGGTCGGTCTGGTCTCGCCCTACGACTATGCGACGCCGGGCGGGGTCAACGAGCACATGAAGCATCTGGCCGGGCAGCTGCGAGCCCTCGGTCATCAGGTCTCGGAGCTGGCGCCCGCTTCCCGTCGTCACGACGAAAGCGCGCATTTCTATCGCATCGGGGGCGTCGTCCCCGTGCCGGCGAACGACTCCGTCGCGCGGATCAACCTGAGCCTGGGGCACCTGCGCCGGGTCGCCGAGATCCTGGCGCGGGAGCGCTTCGACGTGCTGCACTTCCACGAGCCGTTCATGCCCGCGCTGCCGCTCACCGTTCTGCGCACGTCGCGCACCGCGAACGTGGGCACGTTTCACGCCTATGCGCGGCGCAACCTCGGCTACTACTACGCGCGAGGCGTGCTCGGCCACTATCTGCGACGCCTCCACGCGACGATCGCCGTGAGCCAGCCGGCCCGCGAGTTCGTCCGCCACTACTTTCCGACCGCGGATCCGGTCGTGATCCCGAACGGCGTCGAGGTCGACCGCTTCCGGCCCGGCCACACGCCGATCCGGCATCTGCGGGACGACCGCGTCAACTTCCTCTTCGTCGGCCGGCTGGAGAAGCGCAAGGGACTGTCGGACCTGCTGCGGGGGTTCGAGGAGGCCCATGCCCGCGAGCCGAAGACCCGGCTCATCATCGTCGGCGAAGGGCCGATGCGCCGCCAGCTGGAGACGCTCGTGCAGAACCGCCGGATCGACAGCGTCGTCCTCGCCGGACGGGTCCCGGCCGAGGTGCTGCCGCGTTACCACGCCACTGCGGACGTGCTCTGCGCCCCCGCCACCGGCGGTGAGAGCTTCGGTATGGTGCTGCTCGAAGGCATGGCGTCAAAGCTGCCAGTGCTCTGCACGGAAATTCTCGGTTATCTTTCGGTGGTGCAGGCAGGCGTGGACGCGTTGACGGTGCGGCCCCACCGGCCGGTCGAGGTCGGTGCGGCGATGGTCGTTCTCGCCCGCGACCGGCTGCTGCGTCAGCGGCTCGGCGAGGCGGGGATGCTGAAGGCACGGGATCGGTTCGCGTGGCCGGTCGTGGCGGCGCGGTTGCTCGAGGTGTACGAGCTGGCTCGCGAGCGAGCGCGCAGCGACTACGACGGCGGTATGAAGGAGGTCGACTGGCGTGTTCACGACGCGCTTCCAGGCGTGGGTTAGGCGGAACGCGCTGCGGCTCGGGCGACTGATCGGGAGGCTCCCGGTGACGCCCAACATGGTGACCGTCGGCGGCACGCTGATCACGCTCGCCGCCGCCATCGTGACCGGCTTCGGCGAGCTGCTCGCGGCGGCGGTCGTGCTCGCGTTCGCCGGCACGTTCGACATTCTCGACGGTGCGCTGGCGCGGGCCACCAAGAAGAGCTATCCCTACGGCGCGTTCCTCGACTCGTCGATGGACCGGATCGCCGAGGCGGGCACCTACACCGGAATCGCCGCCTACTTCCTGTTTCACGCGCCGAGCACGCTGTGGACGCGGATCGGCGTGCTCGCGTGCCTCTGCGCGATCTCCGGCTCGCTGCTCGTCTCCTATGTGCGGGCCCGTGCGCAGAGCCTCGGCTTCACCTGCGACGGCGGCCTGTTCCAGCGTCCCGAGCGGGTCGTCGCGACGGTCGCCGGCCTGCTGCTGGGCAGCCTCTTCGGACCGCTCTGGCTGGCCGGCGTCGCCGGTCTGCTCGCCGTCGTGACCTGTATCACCGCCTTCCAGCGGATCCTCGAGGTGTGGGCCCAGGCACGCGAGCAGCGCCGGGCGGCCCGCCGCCAGCAGGCGGAGGTGCCGACGGGCGGGGGGCAGCGCTCGGCTCCCTGACCGGCGCGCCGGCACCGAAGGGAGCCGGCCGATGGGTGGTGCGCCGAGCCGAGAACCAGGCCTTCTAGTGGTCTGCCGGTGACACAATCAGGTGTCAGGCATGACTCTCCTCCTTGGACATGTGTGCGACGATGCGCTGGTGTCGGTCGCTGATCATCAGACGTTGCGGGTGCTGGAGGGTCGATACGTACTGGAGCGCTTGAGTCCGGACGTCGAGGTCGCCGGTGATGGCGAGGTGCTCGCGATCGTGCGCGGCCCTGACGGCGGAGCTTGCATGCGACGCCAGGATGCGGCCGACGACGCTTGGGTGGCGCTGTGGAATGGCGACGAGGCGCACCCGCCGGACGCGACCGGCATGTTGGCTGCCATCGTGGCGCCGCTCGCATCCGGCAACGTGCCTGTCTGGGTCGCGGCCAGCTTCGACGGCGACATCGTGCTGATCCCCGTCGATCAGGTGGACGAGGCGTCTGAGCTGCTCCGCCGGGCCGGCCACCGGGTGATTGGCTGAAGACTCCGAATGCGGCGCCCGCTTCTGTCTCGTGCAGGAGTTCTTGGCGGTACCGTCAGCGTCCTTG
>JBAPVZ010000400.1:0-3421 GCA_049283435.1 Candidatus Dormiibacterota bacterium | reverse complement strand
GTGCTGCTCGCCGACGTGCTCGACGCGGAGGGGGAGGCGGTCGCGGCCGAGCTCGTCGCCGGGCGCGCGCGTGCTCGCTACCAGCACCTCGACGTCGCGGTCGCGGACCAATGGGCGTCCGCGATCGCGATCGTCGAGGCATCCTTCGGCACGCTCGACGTGCTCGTCAACAACGCCGGGGTGACGCGCGCGAAGGGCATCGAGCGAACGTCGGAAGCGGAGTGGGACGAGGTCGTCGGCATCAACCAGAAGGGCGTCTGGCTCGGCATGCGGGCGGGGGTGCCGCTGCTCGCGCGTCGCGGGGGTGCGATCGTCAACGTGTCGTCGATCTACGGGAAGCTGGGTACCACCTCCTCGACCGCCTACCACGGGTCGAAGGGAGCGGTCCGCGCGCTGACGAAGCAGGCGGCGGTCGAGCTCGCTCCGCGGAGCATCCGCGTCAACTGCGTGCTGCCGGGGGTGATCGCGACGCCGATGCTCGCCGACATCCGGGAGGACTGGCTCGCCGGCCTGATGGCGCACACCCCGCTCGGCCGCCCCGGCGAGGCGGCCGAGGTCGCGAACGCGGTCGTGTTCCTCGCCTCACCCGAGGCGTCCTACATCACGGGCGCCGAGCTCACCGTGGACGGGGGCTACACGTCAGCCTGACGGGGTCGTCGTGCACCGGGGGAGAGGGCCGAGTACTGGCCAAAGAGGTCGCTACCCGGCCGGAGGAGAGGGCCGAGTGCCGGCGATCGGCCCTCACGCAACCCCGCTGAGCGCCTTCGCCCGGGCGAACACGGCGTCGAACATGGGCTCGGTGAGCCGCCCGGTGAACGTGTTCTGCTGGCTCGGGTGGTAGGAGCCGACGAGGGTCAGCGGGCCGACCCGCGCTTCTGCGAGATGGGCGAATCGCGGTGCCGGCCGCGCCCGGTGGCCGGCCTCTGCGAGCACCCGCAGGGCAGCCGCCCAGCCGAACGCGCCCAGGCAGACGACGACTCGCAGCCGGCGCAGGAGCGCCACCTCGCGAACGAGGTAGGGGAAGCAGGCGTCGCGCTCTGCCGGCAGGGGCCGGTTCTGCGGCGGCGCACAGCGCACCGCAGCCGAGATGTAAGCGCCGGCCAGGAGCAGGCCGTCGTCGGCCGACTCCGACTCCGCCTGGTTCGCGTACCCGGCGCGATGCAGCGCCCCAAACAGCCAGTCGCCGGAGCGGTCCCCGGTGAACACCCGTCCGGTACGGTTGCCGCCGTTCGCCGCCGGCGCCAGCCCGACGATCAGGAGGCGTGCCGCGGGGTCGCCGAAGCCGGGGACCGGTCGCGCCCAGTAGCGCTCGCCGGCGTAGCGGCGCGGCGGAGTCGCGGCCGCTGCCTCCCGCCAGGTGACCAGCCGGGGGCATCGCCGGCAGCTGACGATCTCGTCGCGCAGCAGCGCGAGGCCGTGTTCCGGCAGTTCTCGGAGCATGACCGGCCAAGCGTAATCGCGTGCGACCGGGGCCGAGCTCGCACCCCGGCGCCGTCCGCAGCCCCCTCGGTGCGCTCGATGCCTGCCGGTCGAGGACTGTGGCTAGCTCGACCGGCCGCTAACATGCCTCAGTGTGCATATAGATAGAGACTTATCAACTCGCCCGGTGTCGATTTTGGCGAGCCCTCTTCGACGGAGGTGTAGCGGGGCGGTAGAGGCCCCGGCCGGCGCCCCGCCCAACGCAGAGAGGAGGAACTCGTCCGATGGAGCAGACAAGGAACCGCCAGGACGCCCGCGCGACCGGCAACCCCGCGGCCCCGGCCCGGCGTGGATCGCCGAGCTCGAACGGCCGGCCGACCGTCAGACTCCTCGAGACGAACTGCGATCGAGGACAGGAGCTGACCGCATCGGCGCCGAGCATGGATGCCGTGCCCAAGACCGCAGACGCCGCCTCTCGGTTCCGTTCCGATTTCGCTCCCGGGTCCCGGAATAAGTCGAGGCGGGCTCCGGTAGCGTTGCAGGTCACCCCGAAACGGCGTCAGCCGGAACCCCCTCAGGAGGCGTGCATGCCGTCATCCCAATCCGCTCCAGCGAACGCTCTCGACCGGGCGTTGCTCGGGATCGGCGGTGTCGTCATTCTCGGTGCGATCATGTCGATCCTCGACGTGACCGTCGTCAACGTCGCGATCAACAAGCTGGCGGTGGCGTTCTCGGCGCCCCTCTCCACGATCCAGTGGATCGCGACCGGCTACACGCTCGCGCTGGCCGCGGTCATCCCCCTCAGCGGGTGGGCGAGCGACCGCTTCGGCGCCAAGCGCGTCTACATGATCGCGATCGTGTTGTTCGTGCTCGGCTCGGCGATGACCGGGCTCGCCTGGTCGACCGGCTCCCTCATCGCGTTCCGCGTGCTGCAGGGACTCGGCGGCGGCATGATCATGCCGGCCGGCATGACGATCCTGACGCGCGCCGCCGGGCCGCATCGACTCGGCCGGATCATGAGCGTGCTCGGGGTTCCGATGCTGCTCGGCCCGATCGTCGGTCCGATCCTCGGTGGCTGGCTCGTCGACCAGGTCTCCTGGCGCTGGATCTTCTACATCAACGTCCCGATCGGCATCGCGGCGTTCGTCTCCGCGCTGCTCGTGCTGCCTCGTGAGCGAAGCGAGGGCCGGACGCATCTCGACCTGCTCGGGGTGCTCTTGCTCTCGCCCGGGCTCGCACTCTTCATCTACGGCCTGGCGCAGAGCGCGTCGGCCGGCGGTGTCCGCGACATCCGCGCCTGGGGGCCGGCTCTCGCCGGTGCGATCCTGATGGTCCTGTTCGCGGGGCATGCGCTGCGGACGCGGACCGAGCCGCTGCTCGATCTGCGCCTGTTCGCGAACCGCGCCGTCGGGGCGACCGGCGTCACGATGGTCGTGTTCGTCATCGCGGCGATGGGGTCGATGCTGCTCATGCCTCTCTACTTCCAGATCGTGCGTGGCGAGTCCGCCCTCTCGTCGGGCCTGCTGCTGGCGCCGCAGGGAGTGGGCGCGATGATCGCGATGCAGGTCGGCGGCCGCCTCGTCGACCGCATCGGTCCCGGGCGCGTCATCGTCCCCGGGGTCGTCCTCAGCGTCCTCGGCCTGCTCGCATTCGCGATGGTCGGCGCGACGACGTCCTACTGGATCCTCTGCGGCGACCTGTTCATCAGCGGCATCGGCATGGGAATGGTTCTGATGCCGACCTTCACCGCCGTCATGCAGAGCGTGCAGCCGGCCGCGATCGCGCGAGCCTCGACGGCGCTCAACATCATCCAGCAGGCGTCGACGTCGATCGGCACCGCGCTGTTCAGCATCGTGCTGACCGGACAGCTCGCCAGCCATTTCGGCAACGTCGGGAACGGCGGCGCGCTGGCCGCGGCCCGGACGGTGCCGGCGGGGCTGCGGGCCCAGGTCGCGCCGATCATCGCGACCGCGTTCGCCCACACGTTCGTCTGGGCGGTCGT
>JBAPVZ010000399.1:0-7930 GCA_049283435.1 Candidatus Dormiibacterota bacterium | reverse complement strand
CGGACTCGTCATCCGCGCTCCCCCGGCCGCCAGTGCAGGGCGCCGGTCATCGTGTCGGTGTCCGTGAACAAGAGGCCGCCGTCGTCGGTCGGACGCAGATTCTCGGCCAGCCAGGCGCGGCCGCTCTCGTCGTCCCAGCGTGCACCGAGCCACTCGCGACACTCGCCGACCGCCTCCTCGAGCGTGCCCCACCGCCGCTGCACCGGCACCCGCCACCAGGTCACCGCAGGCGCGATGCCGAGCTGCCGAAGCAGGTTGAAGCAGTCGCCGAGCTGCGGCTGGCGAGGTCGGGGCAGGAGCCGTTCGGTCGGATGCGGGTTGGGGCCGCCGCGCAGGGCCAGGAAGACGCGCTCGGCCGCCGACTGCTCCAGCTTTTCGATGAACGGCACCGGCTCGAGAACGCCGTACAGGACGTGCGCGCAGATGACCACGCTGGACGGCTGGACAGCGGCGTCGAGCCAGTCGCTCGCGATCACGGTCAGGTTCGGGAGGTCGGGGATCCGCGCGCGCATGCCCTCGGACGGTTCGACGACGGTCACCCACTCCGCCCGTTCCGCGAGCGGCACCGCATGCCGGCCAAACCCGGCCCCGACGTCGAGCACCGTGGAGGAGGCGTGAACCCAGGGGAGAACGACGTCGAGGAAGGGGTCCGGACGTGCGGACAGATTTCGCTGATACCGCGCTGCGCGACGACTCCAATAGGTCGGATCCTGCCCGCCGGTCGGCACGCCGTCGACCAACGCCGAGGCGGCTCTCCCCTCGACGAGCGCTCGCCAATGCGCCGCCCAATCGACGTCCAGCAGTTCGTCCATCGCCAACCCATGATGCGACGCGCAGCGCGCCAAGATCGCCAGGCGCGCGGGCGGTCCACACCGCACTGCTCACGATCGGCGCCTTCTCTGTCACCACTGCGAGGGGACGTTGGGTGCCAGCCAGAGGTGGCATATGCAGCTGGTCGCCGTTTCGCGGTCGTACTGCCATGATCGCTCGCCGTGGCTGGCAGGCGCGCTCGCCGTCGATGGCAGGCGCCTCGCATCGTCAGTGAGCGCCCCGCGCTGGATTCCGCCCAGTGCGATTGGCGCCCGCGGAGTACTGTCGCCGGCGCCCCCCTCACGCCTTGCGTGTGGATTTTCGTGTACTGGGTGCTGCTGATCGCGCAGACATTGGTAGGATGTGCGAGTCGATTTCACATACACACTCTGAAAGGATGACCATGCCGATACCTCACCGGAAGACCGTGCCTGTCGACGCCTTGCGCCAGATACTGGGCGAGACTCAGACGGACGCGTTGCTCGAGCAGCTGAACCCGCCGAAGCCGACCGTCGACGTCGGACTCGCTGAGCTCAGCCTGTCGCGCAAGCTCTACGCGGATCCACTGACGGAGAGCAAGAGCTGGGACCAGACGATCGCCGTCGTCCGCCGCTACTTTCTGGAGCGCGGACAAGCACGGCGATACTTTCTCGCCTGGCTGCAGCAGACGCTCGACGGCTCACCCGACAATGCGACGACGATCCCGGCGCCGCAGCGCCGCACGCGCCGCCGTGTAACCGATCCGGCAGTGCTGGAGAAGCGTCGAGCCGCGCTGGCGAAGGCGCGCGAAGTGCGCAGCCAGCGGCTCCGCGAACAGCGCGAGGCGCGCTGAGCCGAAGATTCCAACCGGGCGGTGCGACGCCGTTGCTCCGCCCGGTTCTCTCATTCCCCCGGCCGTACACTGACCGCCGTGACCGACGCCGCGCCGACCGACCTGACGCCGGCGGAGCAAGCGGTCCTGTCGCGCTATCTGACCAACGTCGATCGCCGGGTCTTCGCGCTCCGCAATCTCCCCGAGGTGGTGATGGGCGCGCTGTTCAGTCGTTACTCCCGGACCGAGAAGAGCCTGCGGCGCGTGCTGCTCGACGAGTTCCTGGCCGAGCCGGCGACCGGCATTCCCGGCCCCGGCGACCGCGATCAGCTCGTCGATCGCGACCGGGCGGAAGCGTTCTACGAGCGCGTGCTGGTCGGGTACGGTGATGATTCCGTCGCCGAGCTCGCCTACGCCCATGTCGCGATCGAACAGGTGTCGCAGCTGGCGGCGAAGGCGATCGAGGACGCGAGGATCGGGCTCTCCCCACTCGAGAAATCGACCCGCTATGTCCGCTTCGACCGGCGCGACGCGAACGGGCGGTACCCGTACCACCGCGGGCGAGAGCTGGCGGACCCCGCCTACGAGCCGGCGCTCGACCGCCTCTTCGACGCCTATGGGGAACTCGTGCCGCAGTTGCTGGGGCGCGTGCGCGCGCAGCACCCGATCGCCGCCGGGGAGAGCGAGCGGGCCTGGAAGGCGGCGACGCGTGCGCGCGCGTTCGACCTGCTGCGCGGCCTGCTCCCGGCGGCGACGCTGACGAACCTGGGCCTGGCCGGCAGCGGTCGCGCGTTCGAGTACCTGTTGACGAAGCTCCTCGCCTCCTCGCTGCCCGAGGCGAACGCGCTGTCGGGCGAGCTGCATCGCGAGTTGAGCGAGGTGATCCCCGCCTTCGTGCGGCGAGGCGTCGACGAGCGCTACGGCGCCCCCGCCGCGGCACGATTGCGCGCTCGGACGCAGGAGCTGGCTGCGTTCGCCCCGCCGGCCTCGCACGAGGGGGCCCCGTTCGGGGTCCGGCTCGTCGAGCAGGATCCCGATGCGGAGCGGCGCGTCGCGGCAGCGCTCCTCTTCGCGGTGACCGATCGTGCGCTCGGTGAGATCGGACCCGAACCTGATCTGCGGCGGCTGCTCGGGACGGTCGCACAGGCACGGCACAACCGTCGCGACCGGCTCCCCCGCGCCTTCGAGCACGCGGCCTACACGTTCGAGATCACCGCGAACTTCGGGGCCTACCGCGATCTGCAGCGACATCGTCTGCTCACGCAGGAGCGGCAAGCGCTCGGAACCCGGCTCGGCTACGACGTACCGCCCGACCTCGACGACTACGGGCTGGGTGGCGCCTACCGGGAAGCACTGGAGCAGGCGGGCGCCGCCCATCGGCAGCTGACCGACCGGGTCGGCAGCGACCTCGCGCAGTACGCGGTGCCGCTCGCGTTCCGCCTGCGCTGGTACGTCCGCGTCAACCTGCGCGAGCTGTGCCATCTCGTCGAGCTGCGGACGACCCCCCAGGGACACCCGGACTACCGGCAGGTGGCCCAGGAGATGTTCCAGCTCGTCCAGCAGGCGCAGCCGGCGCTCGCGAGCACGATCCGCTTCGTCGACCTGGGCCCGGGCGAGGAGCTCGAGCGCCGGGCGAGCGAACGGCGGACCGACGATCGGCTGCGCTCGCTCGAGAGGTGATCGCATGGCGCGCCTGCTGCTCCTGTACGACGGGGGGTGCGCATTCTGCCGGCGCTGCGTGCGCTTCGTTCGCGAGCACGATCGCGACCAGGTCGTCGAGCTGGTGCCATCGGACGCGCCGGGCGTCGGCGAGCGAACCGGGCTCCGTCCCGCGGACCTCGAGGCTTCGGTGTGGACGGTCGACTCCGACGGGACGAGGCGGCGCGGGGCGGCGGCGGTCAACCGCACGCTCCGCGAGCTCGGCTCCGGCTTCCGCCTGCTCGCGAGCGCCGGCCAGGTGCCGCCGCTCGGTTGGCTGGAGGAGCGGGGCTACCGGTTCGTCGCCGCCCGCCGATCCTGGTTCAGCCGGCTCTGGTCCGACCCTCCGGGGCCGCCGCCACCCGATCGGTAGCAGCGCGGCCGAGGCGGGCTCGCACTCCTATGCTCCGCTGATGCCACAACTTGTCGTGCATGGAGGTGCCGGCGCGCCGTCGAGGGAGGAATGGGAGGCCCGCCAGCAGGCCGTCGAGCACGCGCTCGAGGACGGCTGGCAGGCGATCGGAGCCGGCGTGCTGGCCGCGGTGCTGGCCGCGGCGCGCCGTTTGGAGGACGAGCCGAGCCTGAACGCCGGGATCGGCGCCGCGCTCAATGCCGACGGTGACGTCGAGCTCGACGCGGCGCTGATGCTGGGCAGCGACCTGCGGACCGGCGCGGTGGCCGGCGTCCGCGACCTGCGGCACCCGATCGAGGGCGCGCTGGCGGTGCTGGAGGACGGCCGGCATGCGTTGCTCGTCGGCCCGGGCGCCTCACGCCTCGCGGCGAGTCGAGGGGTCGCGCGGTGCGAACCGTCGAAGTTCCTCGTCTCCACCGGCCAGGCGCTCGACCGCGTCGAGGGGGCCGGCGCCTGCGACACCGTCGGTGTGATCGCGCGCGACGACGAGGGTCGGATCGCGGTCGCCGTCAGCACCGGCGGCTACACGAACAAGCTGCCCGGCCGCGTCGGCGACTCCCCGCTGGTCGGCTGCGGCTTCTACGCGGACGACGCCCTCGGCGGGGTCTGTGCGACGGGCCGGGGCGAGGACTTCATGCGCCTCGTGCTGAGCCATCGCACGGCGACGCTCCTCATCGACCACGAGGCGGATGAGGCGGCGCGACTCGCGATCGACGAGCTGGGCACGCGAACGACCGGGACCGGCGGTCTGATCGTGATCGACCACGAGGGCCGGATCGGAGCCGCGTGGAACACGGCGTTCATGCCCTGGGCGCAGCGCTCCCGCTGAGGCCCCGACACCTTGTTCCCTCGGCTCCGAGCGCCCCGACGCGGTCGGCGGTGGAGGCTCGGATGGTCCGCAAAAAGTTCTCGGCAGGTCTGGACACCCGCCGCTTTACGTCGTGCCCACCCGATCGCAGGTGGGAGCGTGTACGGTGAGCAGTGGCCCGACGGCCGGGCGACGGGCGGCATGCATGCCCGCCGCAATCCTTGGTACGAAAGGGTGTTGTACATGACAGAGATGCAGCTGGCGCCCCAAATCGAGGAAGCCAACGAGTGGCGCACGGCGCAGAAGCAGTTCGACGATGCGGCCGAGATCCTGCATCTCGAGCCCGAGGTGAGCCGAATCCTGCGCGAGGTGCAGCGAGAGTTCGCCTGCAACTTCCCCGTCGAGATGGACGACGGGACGACGAAGATCTTCACCGGTTACCGGGTCCAGCACAACATCGTGCGCGGCCCGGCCAAGGGCGGCATCCGGTATCACCCGCAGGTGTCGCTCGAAGAGGTGAAGGCGCTCGCGATGTGGATGACCTGGAAGTGCGCGGTCGTCAACATCCCCTTCGGCGGCGCCAAGGGCGGCGTCATCGTGGACCCACGCCAGCTCAGCCTGCGTGAGCTGGAGCACCTGACGCGGCGCTTCGCGACCGAGATCTCGATCCTGATCGGCCCCGATCGTGACATCCCGGCCCCGGACGTCAACACCGACGGCCGGATCATGGCCTGGATCATGGACACGATCTCGATGCACGCGGGCTACTCGGTGACCGCGGTCGTCACCGGCAAGCCGGTCGAGGTCGGCGGCTCGCTCGGCCGGACGGAGGCGACCGGGCGCGGCGTCATGATCTGCACGCTGGACGCGCTGCGGCATCTCGGCCTCTCCCCCCACGAGACGCGGGTTGCGGTCCAGGGATTCGGCAACGTCGGGAGCGTTTCGGCGGCCCTCCTCGAACAGGAGGGGTGCCGCATCGTCGCCGTCTCCGACGAGTACGGGGGCCTGCACGCACCGGGCGGTCTCAACATCGCCGACCTGCGCGCCTACCGCGGTGCCAAGGGGACGCTCGTCGGCTTCCCGGGTGCGATTCCGATGGCGAGCGACGGCCCGCTCACGGTCGACTGCGACGTGCTCGTCCCGGCGGCGGTCGGCAACCAGCTGACCTCCCGCAACGCGGGAGACGTGCGGGCGCGCTTGATCGTCGAGGCCGCGAACGGACCGACGACGCCGGAAGCGGACGAGATCTTCCAGCGCAAGGGCGTGTTCCTCGTTCCCGACATCCTCGCCAACGCCGGCGGCGTGACGGTGAGCTACTTCGAGTGGGTCCAGGACCTGCAGTCCTTCTTCTGGTCGGAGGGCGAGGTGAACAAGCGGCTCAACCAGATCATGCAGCGCGCGTTCGGCGAAGTTCTGGACACGGCCAAGGCACGGCAGCTGCCGATGCGCATGGCGGCCTACTGCCAGGCCGTCTCGCGCGTCGCCGCCGCAACTCGCGAGCGGGGCCTGTACCCCTGACGGCGACACCCCGCCAGGTGGCTGCCCGGCCGCTGTCCGAGGACCGCTCGCACCGACGGTGACCGTCACCCGATGACGATCGCCTGCTCGATCGGCGTCGCCGGGTCGAGCGTCGTCTGCCGGGCCCGGCGCCGGCTCAGATCTCGCGGCGGCGGAAGCTCAGGAGCGCCAGCGCGAGCACGACGACGACCCAGAGCACCGACCAGACGAGCATCGCCGGCGCGATCGGGTCGCTGGCCGAGAACGGGTTCGCCGAGGCGACGGGCCCGAGCGCCCGGTTGGTCGCGATGACGGCCGCCGGCTCCATCGCGTAGACGGCCGCCCGCCAGAGCGCGTCGGTCGGCAGGATCAGCCGCATCGCGAGCCCGGCATCGCTGAGCGCGGTGTTGTTCAACGCCTGGCCGACGCCGCCCACGATGCCGCCGATCCAGGCCATGAACCAGAGCACCAGGGCGACGATGCCGCCCGTCATGCCGGGGACCCGGGTCGAGAACAGGATCGCGAGCGTGAGCAGGACGAGGCCCTCGCCGGCGACGGCGGCGACGAGCTGGAACATGTGCGGGGGGGTGTACCCGGTCGCCAGCCAGACCGCCAGGACCGCGAGCAGCCCGGTCGCGACTGCGTAGACGACGACGAGCACGGCGAGCCCGAGCCAGCGCCCGAGGAGGTAGTCCCAGCGCCGGACCGGCCGGGCGAGCAGCGCGAGTGCGATGTTCGACTCCAGGTCGCCGGAGATGCTCGGCGCGGCGACGAAGACGGCGCTCAGCGCCAGCACCCCGCTGAACAAGAACGCCACGAAGATCAGCATCTGCGACGCGAGCAGCCGGACCTCGACCTCGCTCAGCGCCCTGCCGTTGTTGAAGCCCGCGTCACGCAGATGGCTGAAGCCCCAGCCCGTGAGCCCGATCAGGATGACGGTCAGCACGGCCAGCGCGAGCAGCAGGCGCCGGCGCGACACCTCCCAGATCGCGAGCTTCGCGAAGACGAGCAGCGGCGGCAGCCTCATGTCGGGCTGCCGTCACCGAGCAGCTCGAGGAAGCGATCCTCGAGCGAACGGTGCCGCGCTTCGACGGCGTGGACACGCCCGCCCATCTCGACGGCGGCCGCGACGATGTCAGGCACCCGCTCGGCGTCGAGTCCGGAGATCGTGAGCCACTCCCCGTCGTCCTGCAGCGAGCCGAAGCGCGCGAAGCGGCCCCGCTGCTCGGGCCTCAGGCCCGTGATCCGCAGCCGGCAGCTGCCGCCCCCGAGCAGATCGTCGAGCGTTCCCGTCGCGATGACCTTCCCGCGATCCACCATCGCGACCCGATCGCAGACCATCTCGACCTCGGTCAGGAGGTGGGAGTTCAGGAAGATCGCGCTTCCCCGCTCCCGGCAGTGATGGATCAGCTCCCGGACGTCGTGCCGCCCGACCGGGTCGAGCGCGCTCGTCGGCTCGTCGAGCAGGATCAGCTCGGGCGAGCCGAGCAGCGCGACGCCGAGCCCGAGCCGCTGCTGCATGCCCTTCGAGAAGCCGCGCACCCGTTCCCGGTCACGTCCCTCGAGACCGACTCTGGCCAGCGTCGCATCGATCTCCTCCGGCCATCGGGAGCGGGACAGCCCGCGGAGCTCGCAGTGCAGGGCCAGGACCTCGCGCGCGCTGAGCCAGGGCTGGTAGCGGAACAGCTCGGGGAGGTAGCCGACGCCCTGGCGCGCGGCGAGCGACCCGGCAGGCTCGCCCAGCACCCACGCTTCGCCCGACGTCGGCTGGGCGAGCCCGAGCAGCAACTTGATCGCCGTCGTCTTGCCGGCTCCGTTCGGACCCAGGAATCCGAACACCTCGCCGCGAGGCACCGTCATCGAGAGACCGTTCAGCGCCTCGATGCGGCCGTAG
>JBAPVZ010000398.1:0-14512 GCA_049283435.1 Candidatus Dormiibacterota bacterium | reverse complement strand
AGATAGCAGAGTGCCGTGACCGCCGTCACCGCTCCCGGCGGCGACGGAGACGAGTAGAGAGGTGACGGCGTCAGGCGGTCGCGGTCGAACGGTCCCCTATCCATCTCGCACCAGAGAACGCGGGCGGGCCGAACGACGGTCGCAGCTCAGGCTCATCGACGAGCCGCTCGGCGACGGCGCGGGTGGCCGCCCCCGCCGCGACCACCCCACGACTTGCCACACGCCGTCGTGCCCGGGCCTACCGGCCGGCCGGTTCCGGCACCTCGCTCGACTCGCCCGGAGCGGGTTCCGCGGTCGCCGCCTCGCGCCGGGCGGCCGACTTCTTACGTGCCTCGCCGAACGCCGAGCCGAGGCCCAGCAGCAGCGCGACCACGACGCCCGCGCCGAGCAGCACACCCGCCCAGCTCGCGGTGCCCGGCAACCGCGCGACGAGCAGCCCGACCCCGAGGAGCACGGCGATCGTCAGTGGGGCGAGCGGCCCCTCGCCGACGAACAGACCCCAGATCTCCGACAGCGCGGCGCCGATCCAGCGCATGCCGGGGACACCGCCGCCCGAGATCGGGTAGCGGAGCGCGAGGACGATGAGCAGCGAGCAGACGAGGTAGCCGGCGATCAACGGCAGCAGGCTGAGGTCGGCGTGCCACCACTGGACGCCCAGCCCCTCACCGACGAAGAAGGTGCCGAACGAGCTCAACATGACGCCGACGACGTACTTCATCGTGTTCTCGGGCACCAGGCTCAGCGGGCGCTGCAGCGCGGCCCCGCCGGCGGCGACGACGGCCAGCGCGAGCACGGCGCCCCCGGCCGCCGGCAGGAAGCCACCGAGGCCCGCCAGCGCGACGACGATGAAGACGACCTCCAGACCCTCCAGGAAGGTGCCGCCGAACGCGGTCGCGAAGCCCGCCCAGGTCATCGTCGAACCGTCGCCCTGCAGCTGCGCGCGGGCCTCGGCAAACGCCTTCTCCTCGTCGTGCAGCGAGCGCAGGCCGGCCGAGCGGAGCACCGCCTTGTGCAGCCAGCGGATGCCGAACAAGAGCAGGAAGACGCCGACGAGCGTCCTCGCCAGCGCCAGCGGCAGCAGGTGACCGAGACCGCTCGCGACGAGCGCGATCACGGCAACCAGGACGAGCAGCAGGGCGAGGGCCGCCCCGGCTCCGCTCAGGCTGCTTCGCCAGCCGCGGGTGACTCCGACCGCGACGACGATCGTCAGCGCCTCCACCCATTCCACGCCGGCGGCCAGGAAGGTCGCCAGCAACGCACCGATACCGTTCATCTCCGTGAGCTCCTCCTCATGCGCCGACGCGCCAGGCATTTTGTAACACTTGCTACATCAATGTAACCAATGCTACATCGATGAGCATTCCGTGTGCACGCTGGCGCGTGTCGAAGCTCGCCGTCACTCACCCGGCGGCAATTCGCTGAGTGCTCGGAGAAAGACTCCGCCTGCGTGAGACTGCCATCATGGGGAGCAATCTGCCGGCCCGACGGCGGCCTGACCTCCGCCCCGCGCCGGTACGGACGAGCATGTGCACAAGGGAGGTCGGAGCGCTCATGACGGACACTTCAGGCAGGGTCGCCGGGCCGACGCCGTTGACCGGCACGGTGAGGATCGCCTGCCTCAGCCGCTTCACCGAGGACGGCGTGCGGCAGCTGATCGGCGACGCTTCCGGCGCGAGCGAGCTCGAGATCCGCGTCGCACCGAGGCCGCCGGCGCAGGAAGCGGTACGACAGCTCATCGCGGACGCGGACCTCATCATCGGCGACGGCGGCCACGGGCACAAGCTCGATCGAGAGACGCTGGCGGCGATCAGGCGGTGCCGGCTCATCCAGCAGCCCGCGGTCGGCTTCGACGTCATCGACCACCGGGCCGCTGCCGAGCTCGGGATCCCGGTCGCCAACTCGGCCGGCTACAACCGCGACTCGGTCGCCGACCTCGTGCTGATGGGCATGCTGAACCTGATCCGGCACGGCGCCGCCGGCGACCGGGTGTTCCGGAAGGGCGGCTGGGGCCCGGCGCCGGAGGGTCGCGAGCTCGGCGCGCTGACGGTCGGCATCATCGGCCTCGGCAACGTCGGCAACGCGGTCGCGACGCGCCTGCGCGCGTTCGGCTCGCACGTCCTCTTCACCGACATCATCCCCCGCAGCCTCCCGGGCGCCGAGTCGGTGGCGCTGGAGGAGCTGCTGCGTCGCTCGGACATCATCACGATTCACGTGCCGCTCGATCGTGACACCCGTCAGCTGATCGACGGCCCGGCGCTGGACCTGATGCGGCCGGGCTCCCTGCTCGTCAACGCGAGCCGAGGCCCCGTCGTCGACGAGCGGGCCCTGGTGGCACGGCTGCAGTCGGGGCATCTCGGCGGCGCTGCGCTGGACGTCTTCGAGCAGGAGCCGCTGCAGCCGGATTCGCCGCTGCGCGAGATGGACAACGTCTTTCTCACCGCGCACGTCGGCGGCAACACGAAGGAGGCGAAGGCGCGCGCGCTCAACGTGGTGGGCACCAACCTGCGTCGCGTCATCGCCGGTCTGGAACCGTTCAACGTGGTCAACGGGGTGACATTTCGAGCATGACGACACTGCGAGAGCTCTTCGACGGCGGGCAGGTGACCTACGGCGGCTGGTGCGGGATCCCGAGCCCGTTCGCCGCTGAGCTGGTCGGCCGCTCCGGCTTCGACTGGGTGACGATCGACACCCAGCACGGCCTGGTCGGCTACGACACGACGGTGCCGATGCTGCAGGCGCTGTCGGCGACCGGGACGCCCGCCTTCGTGCGCGTCCCCTGGAATCAGCCCGACCACATCATGAAGGCGCTGGACGCCGGCGCCCAGGGCATCATCGTGCCGATGGTCGGGACGGCCGACGACGCGCGCCGCGCGGTCGACTCGGTGAAATACCCGCCGCTCGGCCACCGCAGCTGGGGGCCGGTGCGCTCCTCGTTCGAGCTGCCGGGCTATTCCCCGGCGTCGGCGAACGAGCGCACGGTCGTCGCCGCGATGATCGAGACGCCCGAGGGCGTCGAGAACATGGACGCGATCATGCAGGTGGAGGGCATCGACGCGATCTATGTGGGCCCCTCCGACCTCGGGCTGAGCCACGGCTTCGAGCCGACGCTCGACATGCCCGCCGGCTCCGACCACGAGAAGCTCCTGCTCTCGGTGCTCGAGGGCTGCCTGCGCAACCACGTCGTACCCGGTCTCCACACGGCGGGCGTGGAGAACGCAACCCGCTGGCGGGAGGCCGGCTTCCGGATGCTGACGATCTCGTCCGATGGTGCGTTCCTGCGTAGCGGGGCGACCGCGGCGCTCCAGCGGCTGCGCGAGGGTGCGCCGGCGGCAGCCGCCAGCAGCTCCCCCTACTCCTGACCCGCTCCATGGCGTCTCCAGCAGCCGCCGCCGGCGAGGCGGCGACGGCTCCGGTCGGCGACGGGGAGGTGCTCGTCTGGTGGCTCGGCCAGGCAAGCATCTACCTGCGCGGGTCGGCGGGCAGCGTGCTCGTCGATCCGTTCCTCACCCCGGGCGACCGGCGGCTCGTCGCGCCGGCGTTCGCCCCGGATGCGGCGCCGGCGGTCGACGCCGTGCTCGTCACCCACGAGCACAGCGACCATCTGGATCCCGCGGCACTGGCCGGTCTCTCTCGGCGGTCGCCGGCGGCGCGCATCGTCGCCCCGGCTCCGATCGTGCCGCTCGTCGTCGCGGCCGGCGTTCCCGAGGAGCGGGTCGCCGGCGTGCAGCCAGGCGCCCCCCTCACCGTCGGCCGGGTTCGGATCGACACCGTCCCCGCGGTGCACGCGGTCAGCGTCAGCGACGGCTACAGCGACGGTGCCGACCACCCGGGCGGCCCGGTGCGGTTCGTCGGCTACGTCATCGACCTGGGCGGCGTTCGCGTCTACCACTCCGGTGACACGATCGGCTACCCGGGGCTGACCGACGGCGTCGCCGCGCTGAGGCCTGATCTCACGCTGCTGCCGATCAACGGTCGCGACTACTTCCGCGAGGAGGCGAACCTGGTCGGCAACCTCTCCGCCGAGGAGGCGGCCGGCGTCGCGGTCCGGATCGGCGTCGACGCGGTGGTCCCGATGCACTACGAGATGTTCGCGAACAATCGGGGCGAGCTCGGCCGCTTCGTCGAACTGCTCCGCGAGCGATCCGAGACCGTGACCGTCATCGCCCCCGGCCACGGCCGTCCCATGGTCTATCGTCGTTGGCGTGGCCACGGTTCCAACTCCTAGCGATACCCGGACGACCCTTCCCTTCGATCGGACCCGGCTGGACGAGCTCCTGGAGGCGGCGGGCGCGGACCTCGTCGTCGCGACGAGCCCGCACAACACGCGCTATCTGCTCGGGGGCTACCGCCATCACTTCCATGAGCGCATGCCCGCCGGCGGCCTCTCCAGCTACCTGTCGGCGGTCGCCTATCCCCGTGCCCGGCCTGACGCGGCGTTCGTCGTCGGGCGGCCGGTCGAGGAGGAGGAGCAGCGCCGAGCGGGGGTCTGGGTGCCGCAGGCGATCAACGAGGGGCGCACCTCGGCGCAGGTCGGCGAGGTCGTCGCGCGCGAGGTGGCACGGCTCGGGCACCGCGATGGCACCGTGGCGGTCGAGCTCCCGTTCCTCCCCGCCGATGCCCTGCTCGCGCTCCAGCGAGCGCTCCCGGGCGTGCGGTTCGTGGACGCGTCGGCTCTGCTCGACGAGCTGCGGGTCGTCAAGCGGCCGGACGAGCTGGCCGTGCTGAAGGAGGCGTCGGAGGCCGTCGTCGCCTCGATGCTCAGCGTGTACGCGCGGGCGAGGCCCGGCATCACGACGCGCGAGATGACGGAGCTCCTCGCCGAGGAGGAGGCGCGGCGCGGCCTCGCGTTCGACTACTGCCTGATCGCGACCGCGCGGTCGTTCTACCGAGCGCCGAGCGAGGATCGCTGGGCGGCCGGCGAGACGATCTCGACCGATTCCGGTGGCAGCCGGCACGGCTACCTCGGCGATCTCGCCCGCATGGCGGTGTTCGGCGAGCCGAACGAGCTGATGCGGGAGCTGCTGTCCGAGATCGACGAGGCCCAGCAGGCGGCGCGGCGACCGATCCGGCCCGGCGCGCTGCGGGCAGCGGTCAACGCGGCGGCGCACGACGCGATCAGTGCGCTGCCCCACCGCTCGCAGATCGAGTTCGAGGCCCACGGCATGGGACTCGTCAACCACGAGGCGCCCCACGTCGAGCTGGCTCGTGAGGGGGACGGGACGACGCTCGCCGCGGGCATGGTGCTCTCGATCGAGACGACGCTGAAGAACCCCCAGGTCGGCTTCGTCAAGCTGGAGGACACAGTCGTCGTGACCGAGGACGGTTGGGAAGCCTACGGCGACACCGGCCGCGGTTGGAACGTCGCCGGGGCGTGAGCCGGCCGACCGACCTCGTGACGAGCGGGCCAGGGCAGGGAGGAAAGACGCTTGACCGCGCACTCTGAAGCCGCACAGGAGCCGATTCGGCTCGGTCTGATCGGCACCGGGCTCGCCGTGAAGCGCCTGCACTGGCCGGCGCTGCGCAAGCTGCGGGAGCGGTACACGATCGCCGCCTTCTGCGATCGCTCGCGGGACGCGGCTGCGCGGTTCGCCGGTGACGCCGGCCTGCCGATGGACCGCTACGTCGCCGACCACCAGCAGCTGCTCGCGCGGGACGACGTCGAGGCGGTGCTGATCACGGTGCCGATCCCGTTTCTCTATCAGACCGCGAAGGACGCGCTGGAGGCCGGCAAGCACGTCATCTGCGAGAAGCCGCCCGGGGTCGACGAGGCGCAGGCGCTGCAGTTCGTGGCGCTCGGAGAACGATTTCCCGATCGCGTGCTGCTCCTCGCCGAGAACATGTTCTACCGCGACGACCTGCGACTCGCGCGGCGGCTCCTGGATGGCGGCGCGATCGGGCGCCTGCACCTGATGGGATGGCGGTACGCCGGCCAGCTGATCCCGCGCGAGGGCCAGTTCTCCGGCACCCCCTGGCGGCAACGACCGCAGTACCGGGGTGGCGCGCTCCTCGACAACGGCGTGCACCATGTCGCCCGCATCCGGCTGCTCTGCGGCGACGTGACGCGGGTCGCGGCCCTGACGCAGCGCGCGAACGAGACGATCGACGCGCCGTCGGATCTCGCGCTGACGATGGAGTTCGCGAGCGGGGCGATCGGCAGCTACGCCGCGAGCTACAAGGAGCTGCCGGTGCCGCCGGAGCCGAACGAGACCCGCCTCTACGGCACCGAGGGCGTGCTCGTGCTCGCCGGTGAGCAGCGGACGTTCACCGTGACGCTGCACCGGCCCGACGTCGTGCCCGAAGTGCATCGCTTCAGCGGCATCGACAACGGCTACTGGGCCGAGCTGCGCAACTTCTACGAGGCGGTGCGCTGCGGCGCGGCGATCGTCGGCACGGTGCAGCAGAGTGTGAAGAACCTGCTCGTCGTCATGCGTGCGCTCGATTCGGCAGCGCAGCACCAGATGCTCGGGGTGGATGCGCCCGCGCTGAGCGCGCCCCCGGGCGTGCCGTTCTGGACGCCGCACGGCACCGAGGACTGGCACGAGGGAGCGCCGGGCGAGTACGTGATCGAGCGCGGCGAGCGCTGACGACGGCCTGATCGGTGTCGAGGCCCGACCCGCATCACGCGGTGCGATAGCCGTCACGGGCCGGATCGGCATCGAGGGAGGAAGCGGAACGTTGCAGCATCGAATCGAGCCGGCCCGCGCCACACTGCACGGGCACTTCTCGCCGGACCTGCCGCCCGTGCTCACGATCGACTCCGGGGACTCGGTCGAGTTCCGCACGCTCGACGCGGGGTGGAACCTCCCCGGGCCCTCCTCGCCCGGCGTGAGCGCATCGGTGTTCGAGCCACGCGACGCGCAGCGAGACGCCGGCCACGCGCTGTGCGGTCCGGTCGCGATTCGCGGTGCCGCGCCCGGGATGACGCTCGAGGTCGAGGTCGTCGCGCTGGAGCCCGGCAGCAGGGGCTGGAATGCGGCCGGCGGTGTCGAGAGCCGGGTGAACCGCGCACTCGGCATCGCGGACGCCGAGCGCGCGCAGCTTCTCTGGGAGGTCGACCGGGAGACGGGGACGGCCCGCAACCAGCTCGGTCACACCGTTCGACTGCAGCCGTTCCTCGGCGTCATGGGCATGCCGCCTGCCGAGCCGGGCGTGCATCGCACGGCACCGCCCCGCGTGACGGGCGGCAACATCGATTGCAAGGAGCTCGTCGCCGGCAGCCGCCTCTACCTCCCGATCGCCGTGCCGGGGGGTCTGTTCTCGACCGGCGACGGCCACGCGGCTCAGGGCGACGGTGAGGTGTCGGGAACCGCGATCGAGTGCGCGATGGACCGCGCCGAGCTGACGTTCCACCTGCATCCCGACCTCCATCTGACGACGCCGCGGGCGAAGACGGCGAGCGGCTGGATCACGTTCGGGTTCGCCGACGACCTCGACAGCGCGATGACGATCGCGCTGTGCGACATGGTGAATCTGATCGTGGAGAGCCACGACACGACGATCCGCGAGGCGCTCGCGCTCGCGAGCGTCGTCGTCGACCTCCGCGTGACGCAGGTCGTGAACGGCGTCGTCGGCGTCCACGCGCTGCTTGCCGACGGCGCGATCGGCTGATCCCGGCCCGCCTACTCCAGCACGTCGCGGAGACGGGCGAGCAGCAGCGCCGCCAGCAGCAGCGCGACCGCCCACCCGCCGACCACGAGCCAGTCATGGGCGGCGCTCACCGGGATGGCGGGCGGCGCGAACGCGACGTGCGGCACCCGGTCCCGCTCCATCACGGTGGGCAGCGCGTTGAGCGCCGGGCCCAGCAGGTAGGTGGTGAGGTCGAGCCAGAAGTGGAGATGGGTGAGCTGGAAGAGCAACGAGAAGATCTCGGCGAGCACGTTGTCGGCCGGGAAGAGCACCAGGGCCGCCGCGAGGCCGAACGTGAGGGATCGGCCGACGACAGCCGCCGTGGCGCCGATCAGGATCGCGATCCCGACGCTGGTCAGCGCGATGAGAAGGCTGACCCGGAGGTCGGTCCAGACGTGGGTCGGCGCCGCCGTGAGGCTCCTCAGGCGATCGCCCCAGCTCAGCACGGAGAGTGAGACGGAACCGACCACGAGGACCAGGTAGCCGGCCAGGATGGCGAGGCCGAGCAGGGCAAGCGCGACCAGCTTCGCCAGGAGCAGACGCACCCGCCCGGCGCCACGACCGAGGAGGATCCGGATCGTGCCGCCGGTGTACTCCATCCCGACCAGCCGCGCGGACACGATGAGCAGCAAGATCCCGGCCCCGCTGTCGAAGACGTTGAGGTAGATGTCGTCGAGGTTGTACAGGAACAGTGCCGGCGACGCCTGCAGGGTCTGGCGCATGTGCGTCACCTGCAGCACGGTCAGGCTGAACAGCGCGAACAGCAGGACCGCGACGCCGAGCATCGCCCAGATCCAGCCCTGCCGGCGAAGCTTCAGGATCTCGCCGCCGAGCGCTCCCCGGAAACTCGGGCGGGGCGGCCGGCGCGGGAGGCGGGAGACGGGACGGGTGTCGGGGATCGCGCTCACGTGGCAGCTCCGGTGAGGCGCAGGAAGATGTCCTCCAGGTTCTGCCGGCGCGGCGCGACGACGTCGGGCCAGCAGCCGGCTCGGGCCAGGAACTGCAGCAGCTCGCGACCGTGACCGGAGGGTGAGGGGCAGACGAGCATACCGCCCTCGATTCGAGCCGACCCGCCCCACTCCTGGCGCCGGATCAGCGCCAGCGCCGCGGCCGGGTCCTGGATCTTGACGTCGAACTCGCCGCCGGCGGCGAGCAGGTCGGCGACCCGGGCCAGCCTGACCAGCTCTCCGAGGTGCACGATCGCGACCCGATCGCACATCTGTTGCACCTCGGTCAGCACGTGGCTGGAGATGAACACGGTCTTGCCCCCGCCGGCCAGGCGCCGCAGGAGATCGCGCATCTCGACCATGCCGGCCGGATCGAGGCCGTTCGCGGGCTCGTCCAGGATCAGCAGGTCCGGGTCGTTGAGCAGCGCGGTCGCGACGCCGAGTCGCTGCTTCATGCCCAGCGAGTAGGAGCTCACCCGATCCTTCTGGCGGCCCCGCAGGTCGACGAGCTCCAGCACCTCGTCGAGGCGCGCCTTGCTCACGCCGCCGAGAACCGACGCGAACGCCCGGAGGTTGTCGCGCCCGGTCAGGTAGCCGTAGAGCGCAGGGGACTCGATCAGCGCGCCGACTCGAGGCAGCGTGGGGCCGTTGCCGGAGCGCACCTCCCGGCCCAGGATGTCGACCCGTCCCCCACTCGGGCGGACCAGGCCGAGCGCCATCCGGATCGTCGTCGTCTTGCCGGCGCCGTTCGGTCCGAGGAAGCCGAACACCTCGCCCCGCTGCACCTCGAGGTCGAGGTTCCTGACCGCCTGCCGGCGGCCGTACGCCTTGCACAGCCCGGAGGTGGCGAGCACGATCTCGGTCATGCCGCTCACTCCTGGACGTCCCGCCGCCAGGTCAGGGCGACCGAGGCGACGAGGAACACCGCCGACCAGACACCGATCACGGCCCAGAGGTGGGCGGCGGTGACGGTGACCAGTGGTGTGGGCAGGAACGTCGTCCCCGCGTGGTCGGTCTGCAGGGCCGCGGCGAGCTGGTTCAGCGAGGGCCCCAGGAACCACTGCGTCAGCGAGTACCAGAAGCCGTGGTTCTGGGTGACCCGGCCCAGCAGGTGCATGACGATGGTGCCGAAGTTGTCGGCGGGAAAGAAGCCCAGGGCGGCACCCACGGCGAACGGCAGCGAGCGACCCACCGCGGCCGCCGCGGTCCCCAGCAGGAGAGAGACCCCCATGCTGACCAGCCCGACCAGCAAGCTGATCAGGGTGTCTCGGCCGGCCACCGCGGGCAGCGACGTGATCGGAGACAGGTTGCCGTGCCAGGTGACGACGGTGGCGCCGAGGAAGGCGGTCGCGACGACGACGAAGGCCGCCAGCAGGAGGACGGCGGTGATCGCCAGCCCGATCAGCTGGGCGGCGAGCAGCTGGAGGCGACCGGTGCCGCGCGCGAGCACGATGCGCACGGTGCCGCCGCTGTACTCCATGCCCACCAACCGCGCGGTGAGGACGAGCAGGAGGATCCCCGACCCGATGTCGAACAGCGCCTGGCACCCGCTCAGATACGCGAAGTAGAAGGCGAGCGGGCGGTGCTCGAGCTCGCTGCGGGTGGCCGGGCCGATCACGAGCGACACCAGCGCGATCGCCGACGCCACCGCAAAGAGCGCGACGAGCGCCCAGGTCAGGGCCTGGCGGCGGATCTTCAGGAGCTCCGAGCGAACCGCCCCGGCCAGGCTGGGCCGGGTGCGCGGAGTGAACGCGGCGCCGGCCACGGCGGCACTCATGGCAGCGCCTCCACCGGAGCCGAGGTGAGGTCGAGAAAGATCTCCTCCAGATTCCGCTGATGTACGTCGATCGTCTGCGGCCAGAGGTCGGCCGCGGCCAGGAAGTGGAGCAGGTCGCGCCCCTCTCCGGTCGGCGAGGGGGCGATCAGCGCACCGTTCGCCGTTCGCGCGGCCCGTCCCCAGACCTGCTGGCGCACCGCGCGGAGGGCGGGCGCCGGATCCTCGAAACCGAGCACGAACTCGCCCTGCTGCCCGGCCAGCAGGTCGGCGACGGCCGCCACGCGGACGAGCCGTCCGAGGTTCACGATCGCGACCCGCTCGCAGATCTGCTGCACCTCGGTCAGCACGTGACTGGAGATGAACACCGTCTTGCCGGCGGCGGCCAGGCGGCGGAGCAGATCCCGCATCTCGACGATGCCCGCCGGGTCGAGGCCGTTCGCCGGCTCGTCCAGGATCAACAGGTCGGGGTCGTTGAGGAGCGCGGTCGCGACGCCGAGCCGCTGCTTCATCCCCAGCGAGTACGAGCGCACCCGGTCCCGCTGGCGGTCACGCAGATCCACCAGGTCCAGCACCTCGTCCAGGCGGCGGCCGGGGATGCCGCCGAGCATGAGCCCGAAGGCGCGCAGGTTGTCACGACCGGAGAGATAGCCGTAGAGGGCCGGCGCCTCGACGAGCGCGCCGACCCGGGGCAGGACGGCGGCAGGGTCGAGACCGACGTCGTGGCCCAGAATCCGGATCGTGCCCGCAGTCGGACGGATCAGGGCCAGCAGCATGCGGATCGTCGTCGTCTTGCCGGCGCCGTTGGGCCCCAGGAAGCCGAAGATCTCTCCCCGCTCGACCTGCAGCGCGAGATCGTCGACGGCGCGCCGCGACCCGTAGCTCTTGCACAGGCCGCTGGTCGTCAGCGCCGGTTCGATCGCCATCCACCTGCAGAGCCCCGCCGGTTCACCGCTTGTGACAGGCTCGTATCGCCCGCGCAGATGCGGGGAGGGATGACGGCGGTCGATTCGATCCGTGTCAAATTCTCTCGACGGTACGGTTACGTGGTGCCGGGCCAGGGTCTTCCGTCGAGGTGGCGGCGCCGGGCCGGCCGGTCGACGTCGAGGTGGAGGGTGCCGCAACGCACTGACCAACCCAAGAGGAGGGATGAGTGTTTTCCGTGATGTTCGAGGTGCACCCGAAAGGTGGGCAGTGGGACGCGTTCCTGGGGTACGCCAAGCTGCTCCGGCCCGAGCTGGAACAGGTCGACGGCTTCGTCGACAACATCCGCTATCGCAGCCTCACCCGCGAGGGATGGATCCTTTCGCTGTCGGGATGGCGGGACGAGAAGGCGGTCGTCCGCTGGCGGACGCAGGCCCACCACCACGAGGTGCAGGAGAGAGGCCGCTCCGCGGTGCTCGCGGACTACCACCTCCGCGTCGGCCAGCTCACGCAGGACACCATGCTCCCCGACGGCCAGGTCCTGATCGAGCAGCGCCTCGACGAAACGGCGGTCGGCGAAGGGACGACGATCGCGCTTCTCGACGGCAAGCGTCCACCCGCGTGGGTGGCCGAATCGACACCGGACGACGTGGCGAGATGGCTCGGCCTGGCACCTGACGCGGCGGGCCTCGTCTCCTGGGATGTCTTCGACGCCGTGCTGAACCCAGGGGACGTCATCCTGCTCGTGTCCTGGCGGGATGACGCCGCCGCCGAGGCGTTCGAGCGGAGGGCGTCGCTGCGCGCCGGAGTCCGGCGGCGGCGGGTGCGCGTCGTTCGGGACTACGGCATGTTCGACCGGCGCGAGAGCCCGCAGTACTACCCGGAGGCTCCGCGATAGCGAGCCGGCGACCCGGCTCACTCCGTGACCGTCGACGGGGTCGTGGAGCATGATCATCGGGACGTGCGCAAGGACGCCCCCGCCTTCTGGCAGCTCGCCGGACCCCGGCACGGACCACTGCCGCTCTTCCTGCTCGCCCTCACGCTCGTCACCGGGCTGGTCGACGCGGTCAGCGTGCTGCGCCTCGGACGCGTGTTCGTCGCCAACATGACGGGGAACGTCGTGTTCGTCGGCTTCGCGATCGCGGGGGCGCCGGGCTTCTCGCTGATCGCGTCCCTCGTCGCGCTCGCCGGGTTCCTGGTCGGCGCGAGCGGGGGCGGCGGGCTCGTCGCCCGGTTCGGTGGGGACCGCGCTCGGCTCCTGCAGATCACCGCCGCGATCGAGCTCGTCCTGATGGCTGCCGCCACGGTGGGCGCGGCCCTCTGGCTGCCGAGCAGCACCTTTGCGATCTACGTGGTCGCAGCGCTCCTGTCCCCCGCGATGGGGGTCCAGAACGCCGCCGCCCGCCGGCTCGCCGTCCCCGATGCGACGACGACGGTGCTGACGATGACGTTGACCGGCATCGCCGCCGACCTGCGCTCTCATCAGCCCCCGCGGGCGGTCGCCCGGCGACTGGTGGCCGTCGTGACGATGCTCGTCGGGGCGATCGTCGGCGCCCTGCTCGTGCTCCATGTCGCCGCCTGGCTGCCGCTCGGCATCGCCGCCCTGCTCGCCGCCGTCGTCGTCGCCGGCATCGAGATCACGGCTCGATCCGGTGAGGCATGGCGAGAACCGGCCGGAGCGAGCTGAGTGCAGCTGCAGGGTCGCCGCGGGGTCCCGAGGCTCCCGCGCGGCCGGAACAGGCACGATCCGGACCCAGAAGGTCGCCCGACAGGCAACCTCCTTGACACCTTGACACGAACTCTTAATCGCCCCTACTCTTCCGTCAATTGCCCAGGCCCGATCGGGACCTTCGTTCCGCGGGGCGCTGGGGCGTGGGAGGAAACGTGTGGCGGCACGGCTAGCTCGGCGCATCGGTCTGTTCCTACTGACGATCTGGGGCGCGGCGACCCTGAACTTCTTCGTCCCCCGGCTCGCCCCGGGGGACCCGGTCGCGGCTCGCCTCATCGAGATGTCGCAGACCGGCGGCTACATGCAGACCGGGATCAAGCAGATGGTCAAGGCCTACGACAAGCAGTTCGGCCTCGACCAGCCGCTCTGGCTGCAATACCTGCACTACCTGGGGAACACGGCGACGTTCAACTTCGGCTACTCGCTCTCCAACTACCCGGCCAAGGCACTCGACGTGATCCTGACCGCACTGCCCTGGACGATCGGGCTGCTCCTCGTCGCGACGTTCATCGCGTTCGTGCTCGGCACGCTCGCCGGCGCGCTGCTCGCCTGGCGCAAGTCGCCCCGCTGGCTCGGCCTGCTGATGGCCCCGCTCCTCACCCTCTCCTCGGTTCCCTACTACCTGCTCGGCCTGATCCTCGTCTACGTCCTCGCCGAGGTGATCCGCCTCTTCCCCCTGAACGGGGCCTACACCACCGGCACCATCCCGACGCTGACGCCGACCTTCGCCTGGGACGTGCTGTACCACTCGATCCTGCCCGGCGCGTCCATCGTGCTCGCGTCGCTGGGCAGCTGGGCACTGACGATGCGCGGCATGATGGTGACGACCGAAGGCGAGGACTTCATGCTCTTCGCCGAATCGCGCGGCCTGAAGGATCGCATGATCTTCCTCTGGTACGGGATGCGCAACGCGATCCTGCCGCAGTTCACGTCCTTCGCCCTGTCGCTCGGCTACGTAGCGTCCGGCGCGCTCCTCGTCGAGATCATCTTCAGCTATCCCGGCGTCGGCTACCTCCTCTACAAGTCGGTCCAGGGGTCGGACTACTTCGTGATCTACGGGATCGCGTTCATCCTCATCCTCGCGATCTCGGCGGCCACGATGATCCTTGACCTCACGTATCCGCTGCTCGACCCGCGCATCCGGGCGCACGAGCGGGTCTGACGATGTCCGAGCTCCCCCTCGACGCGTCGACGCTGCCCGCGGCCACGCCCTGGCAGGACGCCCTCCGGGGTCTCCTCCGCTACTGCCGCGCCCACCCGGCGCTGCCGTCCGGCGTCGGAGTGCTGCTGTTCCTGGTGTTGATCGGACCGATCGGCAGCCACCTCGTCAACCCGGCGCTCGCGGCGCCGACGTCGGTCACACCGGACCAGGCGCCCTCAGCACATCTTCTGCTCGGCTCCGACGACCAGGGGCGCGACCTCATCGCGGTCGTCGTCAGCGGGCTGCCGCTGACGCTGGAGGTGGGGTTCGTGGCCGGCGCGATCGGCCTCATCGTGGGCACGATCCTGGGC
>JBAPVZ010000397.1:0-3522 GCA_049283435.1 Candidatus Dormiibacterota bacterium | reverse complement strand
GAGTAGCACTGGTCAGGTGGGGGCGGCAAACGTGCGGGCGTGCATCTCCGGTATCGCCGTGCTGAATGGAGGGCGCCGCGGAGCCGACATCCCCGACGGGGATCGCCGTGGGATCTACAACCACCTTGCCCGGCATCTTCGGGACGCGGATCACGATCCAGCCAAGCTGGAGTGACGCGGGGTCTACGTACCTCCCTCCATCCGGCCGAGTCGCACATTCGAGGCCGAGGGGCACTCGGTCTTCGCTCCGCCGAGGACCGACTCCATGGCAGCAGCAGCGTCGTCCAGCTCCCGCATGTCGCACTTGAGGTAATACGACGGCCCGACCTCTCCAATGGAGAACAGATGCCGGGCGCCTCCCGGAGGCGTCTACTCATAAGGGTCTAGCTCAGCGTTGGCAGTCCGGGTTCTCCACCGGGGAGCCGGTCAAGGAACGAGCCGAACCCCGCGGATACACGGCTGTCGCGCCGGCCGCTCGTACGTACGACGACATCGCGGGCGCGGTGACAATGCACGCCGCTCGCCAGCAGGGCGCGCCACAGCGCCACGTCTTCGCCGGATGCAAGCGGACGCCAACCGCCGCTGCGCTGGTACGCCCCGGCGGTGAATCCGAGGTTCGCGCCGTGCACATGCGGGTGGCCCGGACCGGCACCCGCCGCATGGAGGTAGGCGGCATAGTGCCGGCGGACCTCCGGGGCACGGTCCGACCAGTCGTCGACCTCGACGAGGCCGGCGACCGCGTCAGCCCCGCGGGCGGCGTGGCGCAGCTGGCGATCGATCCAGTCGTCGGGCACGGTCCCGTCGGCATCGGTCGAGGCGACCCAGATCTGCTCCGCGGGGATCGCGGCCAGCTCCGCCAGCGCATGTGCGGCGCCCATCGCGCGGGCCGCGCCGACACAATGGAAGTCGACACGAACGACCTCTGCCTCCGGTGCCGTGGCGATCGCGCACCGCTCAGTTGCGTCCGTGCACGCGTCCGCCACGACCACGAGAAGAGTTCTTCTGCCCTGCTCGCGGACGCGCTGGACCGCTCGGCGAACGCTGAGCAAGCATTCGCCGATCCGCGCTTCCTCGTTGCAGGCGGGGACGACCACGGCAACGCCGGAGATCATGGTCCGGATGCCTGGACTCGCTCGAAAACCTCGAGTACGAAGGAACCTTCGACATGATGAACGAGCCGATTGAGCCCGGCAGTCGCGGCCAGCCGCCCGTGGACTGCGTCGCCGCTCAAGAGGTGCACCTCGGTCGTCGGACGGTAGTGGACGGCGGCGAGCTGGCCGCCCCCGCCAAGCCGAGCGACCGCCCCCTCGATGAAGGCGTCCAAGCGCTGGCCAGCGCAGAAGTAGAGGACCTCGCTGAGCACGATCAGGTCGAAGATGCCGCGTGGCCATTCATCTGGGAGCGCCATCTGGCGCACCTCAACATTTTCGAGCTGGAGGCCGTCGCAGCGTCGTCGAGTCGTCTCCACGGCTGAGTTCGCGATATCGACGGCGAGAAGCGACCGGCACCGAGCCGCCAGGCGCTCGGTGAGCAAGCCGACGGAACAGCCGACCTCCAGCCCGCTGCCGTACGCCTGATTCGGCAGCGAGGCGGCGGTGAGGTCGTATTTGCGCCGCTCGTACCAGCGTTCGGCCAGCGCCCAGGGGTCGTCATGCACGTCGTAGAGGCGATCGAAGAACTCCGCGGGCACCTGCTCGGCGTCGGCGGGCCAGGTGGCTCGAAACGCCGCCGCTCTGGGATCGTTCATCGCGCAGCAGGCGCCTCTTGGAAGAGAACCTCAGTCGACCCGATCAGACGGGCCAGCACATGATCCGGCAGCACCGGGAGGAGCCCAGGGGCGGACTCCGTCTGGCTCGCGTAGACGGCGACGGCGGCTCGCTTGGCAACCACTTCTGCGTCGGTCAACTCGACGGCTCGAGCTTGCGCCCAGGGCATTGCCGAATCGTCCGGAGCATCCCAGTGCCAGGCCCAGATCGGGTACTCGACGAGCTTGGCGTCCTGGTGGCGGGCGGCTCGCATCGTCGCCCGCGCGGCCGCCTCGTGATCCGGGTGGCCGTCCTCACGCCAAGTCACAAAGGTCCAGGTGTCCTCGGTGAGGAGGGATTCGAGAACATTGGTGAGCTCGTCTTCGTGCTCTGCGATTCCCCCGTCGGGCAAACCGAGTCGCAGCAGCCGGTCGGCAGGTAGGCCCAGGACCTGCAGCGCCTCATGATTCTCTGACTGTCGACGAGCTGCCAGGACGGCGCGAGCTGCGGCGCCGGCCGCCGGGTCCGCCGCCTCACCGTCGGTGACGGTCACGACCTTCAGCGGGACGCCGTTCGCGCAGAGTCGGTGTAGGGTGCCGCCTAGGCCGAGGGTTTCGTCGTCCGGGTGCGGCGCGACAACCACCGCCCGGTGTACGAGTCGCCAATCGAACGGCGGAGGTGGATGGCACTCGAGCCGACGGTGCCAGGCCTCGATCGGCGTGCCCGGGGCGGCGACGTCGAAGAATCTCACCAGGGGTCGTCCTCGGAGAGAACGGTCGCGCCGAGCTCCGCCAACTCGGCGCCATCCCGGAACTGCGAGATGTACACCTGCAGATCGGCGAACCGGCGTGCCACCTCCGCGTCATGGCACAGCGGTCCGCTCCCGAGGGCGGCCCGCCCGTGCTCGAGTATCCGCTCGCAGGCCGCCGCCGTTTGCGCGCGGACGGTCGTCGCGAGGCGATGCAGTCCGCCATGCGGCGGGCCATCGTCGCAACGGCGGGCAGCATCCTCGAGCAACGCCCGCGTCGCCTCGAGCTCGGCCGCGATCGCGCCCAGGTGAGCCAGCCGGTGGGGATCGTCGGGTCTGCGCTGCACTGCACGCCGAACGTCGCGAGCGGCGCCGGCGGCGCCGCCCCACCAGCAGGCCGCAACGCCCATGGCGCCGAACCAGAAGCCGGGCCGGTTCAGATAGAAACCGTCAGCACCGAGGATCGCATCGTCGGGGAGTGGCACCTCTCGTAGCTGAAGGGTCAGACTGTCCGTCGCCCCCATACCGACCGCCTGCCAGCTTCCCGCCTCCCAACGGAGACCAGGTGCACGCAGATCGACGAGGGCCAGCTGTCTCGCTTTGCCCCGGCACACCGTAAGCAGCGCGTGGGTCAGCGCATGCGCTCCCGAGCAGTAGGCTCGCCTGCCTCGAAGGCAAAGTTCGCCGCCGGCGTCGTGAAGCTCGACGGTACTCCCTGGCCCCTCCGCCGCCCAGACGCCAAGGATCCCTCCGCGCGGTGCTTCACGACCCGCCTCCAGAAGTATCGCCGTGGCGTCGGCATGACCCTCGGCAAGCCGGCCCAAGCTCACGTCGGAGGCAGTACACGCGGCGAGCCGCCGCCACCGCTCCCATGTTCGGCCGTGGCCCGGCAGCGGGAGCTCGAAGCCCCCATCGGCGACCAGCGCCTCGAGCCGGACCGCGAGGGCCGCCGCCCCGTCAGGTCCGGCGCTGCTCTCCAATGTCACCAAAGATTGCCATCCTCGATGTAGAACAAAGTGATACTAATGG
>JBAPVZ010000396.1:0-8783 GCA_049283435.1 Candidatus Dormiibacterota bacterium | reverse complement strand
CCTCGGAGCCCCGCCCGCGCGGCGCCAGCGCGAAGACGGTCGGGCCGGCGCCGCTGATCGAGGCCCCGTAGGCCCCGCCCGCGCGGGCCGCCGCCATCACCTCCACGGTCCAGGGGTACAGGTGCTGCCGCACCGGCTGGTGGAGACGATCCTCCATCGCCGCGCCGAGCTGTTCCAGCCGTCCGCTGTGCAGCGCATCGACGAGGAGCCCGAGGCGGCCGGCGTTGAAGATCGCGTCGCCCAGCGGAACCTGGGTCCGCAGCACCGCGCGAGCCTCCTCGGTCGAGGTCGACTCGTTCGCGACGAGCAGCGCGACCTCCGCGTCGGGTGCCGGGAGCGCGACCGTGTGCTCCCCGGCGAGCAGGCGGACGCCCCCGTAGGCCGCGGCGGCGACGTTGTCCAGATGCCGCTCCTCGTTCGCCGCCCGTCCGAACGCGTCGTCACGTCCGAGGCCGGCCAGCGTGGCGGCGGCGAGACGGGCGGCGGCGCTGGAACCGAGGCCCACCCCCATCGGGATCCCGCTGCGCACCCGCCCTCGCATCGGCAGCACCGACAGCGGGTTCGGGTACCGGTTCAGGACCTCCTCGCCCTCGCCCCCGAACAGCCAGTCCGGTTCGCCCGCCGGCTCCGCTTCGACGTCGAGCCAGAGGTCGACCGCGAGTGCGAGGACATCGAAGCCGGAGCCGAGGTTGGCGACGGACGCGGGGACACGGACCTGCATGGGGAGAGGCCCAGTATCGCAGCGCGCTCGTGCGCGCTGCGGTCGCGATCCCGGTGCTTCAGGGCAGCGCCACGGCGTAGCCGGAGGAGAAGTACTCGGTGATCCCGAGGTCCGGATCCCACTGCAGGGTCAGCTTCGCGTGCAGGTCGGGGGGGCGAAACCACAACGCTTTGGGCCCCAGGCGCCCGCCATCGGGAATCGGCGTTCTCGGCCACGCCGCGCAGCCGAGCCGGTCGTTGAAAGAGGGGCGGTACGACTGCCGCTGCGCGAGCAGGCGGAAGTCGTCCGGCACCGCGTGCATGCTCTGCCGGCCGGCGACCTCGAAGGTGACCTCGAGACGGACGAGGCCCGCGGTGCGCTGGACGCTCCGGACCCCCATGCGATACCCGCCCGCGTCGGCGCAGCGACGAGGCGAGCAGCTCGGGGTGGCAGCGGAGGAAGGCGGGGACATCTGCGAGCGGACGACCGCCGCCGCGACGATCCCAACGGCGACCACGAGGACGCCGGCCAGCAGAACGACCAGTCGCCTTCGCACATCGTTCGAAGCACCGCGCCGCCCCGCTTTCTGACACCGAGCTCTGGGCTGCGGGACGCAGCACGGGACCGTGCGCCGGCGATGCGACGAGCGGAGCCGGAAGCGAGGCCGGCTGCCGGCAGGAGGCGCATGTCTGCCGGCGCCGCGGGGCACCGGCCGCGCGGAGAGCCACCGCAGCCCACCAGGAACGCGCTGGACCCGAGAATCATGCATCAGGAAAGCGACCGCGAGCGCTGAGGCGCCAGGCGGCGTGACACGCAGGCGCGAAAGCGCAAACCGATGCAAAGGAGTTGCACATGTCGACCACTGCAGGGCGCCACCTGGACGGCGAGGTCGCGATCGTGACCGGCGCCGGGAGCGGCATCGGACGGGCTGCGGCGACCGCACTCGCCGGAGCGGGCGCGGCGGTCGTCCTCGTCGGGCGCCGGCCGGGACCGCTCCAGGAGACCGCGAGCGCGATCACCGAAGCCGGCGGCCGAGCGCTCGTCCAGGCCGCCGACGTCGCCGACGCTTGCCAGGTGGCGCAGGTCGCCGATGGCGTCCGCCGCACGTTCGGCCGCGCCGACGTCCTCGTCAACAACGCGGGGACCAACGTTCCCGTTCGGGCGCTCGATCGTCTCAGCATCGACGACTGGCGGCGGGTCGTCGAGGTGAACCTGCACGGCCCGTTCCTGATGACGCACGCGGTCCTGCCCCTGCTGCGCGAGCGCGGTGCGGGGACGATCGTCAACGTCTCTTCGATGGCCGGCATCACGGCGAGCGTGCTGTCCGGGCCGGCCTACAGCGCCGCGAAGCACGCGCTCAACTCGTTCACCGACTCGATCAACCTGGCCGAGCGCGCCCATGGCATCCGTGCGTGTGCGATCTGCCCGGGCGAGGTGGCGACGCCGATCCTCGAGGCGCGGCCGGTCCCGCCGTCGGCCGAGAGCCGCGCGACGATGCTGCAGCCGGAGGACGTCGCGTCCACGATCCTGCACGTCGTCACGCTCCCGGCGCGGGCGACGATCGAGCTGATTGCGATCCGCCCCACACTCGTACGCGACACGAGCGCCGAGACGCGCTGAGGGGGCGGAGGGGGCAACGAGCGGACGCCTGCCCGGCGAACCCCGTCGCCGTTCCACGCCGATGGCACAGGCCGGATCGGGTCAGAGTCCCGGCGTGACCGGGCCGAATGACCCTATCCGGTGGGCGGCCTCGAACCGGGCCAGATTCACCTCGGCGACCGGCCGCTCGCGGAGCGGTCCGCTGGTCCCGAGCGCGCCCCGTCGAACGACCCTGCCCCCCTCTCCCTTCGTTGCCGCACGATCGCAGTCATCATCCGCGGTCGCCCGGGCGCTACCCCCACCGAGCGGCCGCCGGGTGATGCTTGGCGGCATCAGGGCAGCTTGTAGCCGATCCGCCGCAGCAGCCCCCGTCGCTGGACGATGTCGTCCTCGGTTTCGATGCCCTGCGAGCGCAGACCGTCGACCACCCCGAGCACGCCACGCCCCTGCTCGGTCTCGGCGAGGATCACCTCGACCGGGTTCGCGGTCGCGCAGTAGACACCGCACACCTCGGGCACCTGCCGGATCGCGGCCAGCACGTTGATCGGAAAGACGTCGCGAAGCAGGACCAGGAAGGCGTGGCCGGCGCCGATCGTGCGCACCGTCTCGCGAGCGAGGACGGTCAGCTCATCGTCGGTGCCGCTCCAACGAACGAGCGCGGGCCCCGACGCCTCGGCGAACGCGACCCCGAACCGGATGTCGGGCACCGCGCCCGCCAGTGCCTCGTGGAGATCGTCGACCGCCTTGATGAAGTGCGCCTGCCCGAAGACCAGGTTCACCCCCTCGGGGACACGGATGGGAACGGTGGTCAGCTCCATGCACGCACACTGCCACCCTCGCTCCTCGCTGTCCAGAGCCCCGTCGACCTCGACCTCGAGCTCGGCCAGGCCGGGTCGACCGCTCGCTCCGCCCGCGCTGGTCGCTCCGCGCGGCCGGGGTCGCCCCGCTCAGCCGGCCCGGCTCGGGTCGAGGCGCATAACTCGATCTGGACGCCGGCCGGTCTCGGAACCGGATCGGTGCCCCGCGTCGCCATGCCAGCGCCGCTCGCGACGCTGGGCGCGGGCCTCCTCGAGCAGTGACTCCTGGGCCTCCAGGACGGCGTCGAGGAGTGCCTGCACGGTCGTGCCGATGCGCTCGCGACCGCTCTCGAGCAGCAGCCGGCGGGCGGCCGCCGTCACCTCGGGCGGAGCGTGCCGCACCTCCGCGAGATTGAGCTCCTCCAGCGCGCCGAGCAGCGCATCGCTCGTCAGGAGGAGCTCCGGCACGAGTCGGGGCCGGGCGGCTCGCTCGGCGGCGAGCCGGCGATCGCGCTGGATGTCCCGCTTCGTTTGTTCGATCTGGCCCTCCGGCCGGATCGAGCCCGGGCGGGCCAGTTGTCCCCGTCGAGATTCCATGTCGCCATCGAGCGCCGTGCGCGCAGCGGGCCCAAGGGCCGAACGGCCCCCTACAGTCCCGACCTCGGGACCTTGCTTCCTGCTCGACCGCGCCCGACCGTAGTTGAGGCGCTCTCTCTCGAGGGCCGAAAGCCGCCCGGCCTGCGCCGCGGTCACTCGCGCCCGCCAACCGGGATCGAACTGCGCTGGACCGGGCGGGGCCGCGGCCGGCTTCCGGGTCGCCGAAGGTCCTCCGAGGTCCCGACCGGGTCGGGCCCACGGCCCTGACGGAGCGGGTCCTGTGGAACCGGTCGGCCAAAAGGATCGGGTCTCCCCGCCCTATGCCTCGCCACCGCGCGTCCGTCACGCTCGAACTCTGCTCGCCGCGGCTGTGCGGGGGCAGAAGGAGAAAACACTGTGATCGCTCAGACCCCATGACCACTGCAACCGCACCCCGGCCAGTCCCCGCCGTCGACGACGCGATCGCTTCTTACCTGAACGCGATCGGTGCCGTCCCGCTGCTCGAGGCGGTGAAGGAGACGGAGCTGGCGACGCTCGTCGCGGCCGGCTCGACCGATGCCCGTCGACGCCTGATCGAGGCCAACCTGCGACTCGTCGTTTCGATCGCCAAGCCCTGGGCGCGCCAGGGGAGCGATCTGATGGAGCTCGTGCAGGAGGGCAACATCGGCCTCATCCAGGCGGTCGACCACTTTGACAGCACGCTCGGCAACCGGTTCTCGACCTACGCCACCTGGTGGATCAAGAAGCGGATCCTCGATCGGGTCGCGAATCGCTCGCTTGTGCGCAGTCCGCGAGCCGCCCGCCACGCCCACCGCGTCGCGGCACGGATGGCGGAGGCGCTGGAGCGCGAGCCGCGGGCCGAGGAGGTCGCGCTCGAGCTCGACCGGCCGATCAGCCAGGTCGAGATCCTGCTGGCGGCGTCGCGTCCGGCCGTCTCGCTCGACGGTCAGCTGAACGCGGAGGACGACGGCTCGTCGCTCCTCGACATGCTGGTGGACCCGGGCGCGCGGGATCCTCACCTGGATGCCGTCGACGGCGGTCTGCGACACGACGTCGTGGAGGCGCTGCAGAGCCTGTCCGATCGTAGCCGCCTGGTGATCGAGCTCCGCTACGGCCTCGCCGACGGTCAGATCCACACGCTGGAGGACGTCGCCGAGCGGCTGCACATCAGCCGCGAGCGGGTCCGCCAGATCGAGGGGCAGGGCATCGCCCGCCTGCGCCGGCAGCGACGCGACCTGCGCACCTGGGTCGCCTGACCGCCGGCCACTCGTCTCCGGCGGAGGTGCCGAGGTCCGCGTCCCCGGCATGCGAGAATCCGGTCTCATCGTGGACCTGGATCCCGACATCACCGAGTACTACGAGCGCGGCCGGGAAGCGGGCCGGCTGGCCCAGCTCGGGTTGGGCCGGCTGGAGTTCCGCCGGACCCAGGAGCTGCTCCACCGGCACCTGCCGAAGCGGGGCCGGATCGTCGACGCCGGTGGCGGTCCCGGCCGGTACGCCGCCTGGCTCGCGCGCCGTGGCTACCGCGTCGAGCTCTTCGACCCGATCCCTCTTCACGTCGAACAGGCCAGAGCCGCCGCGGCGGGGCTGCCGAACGCGTCATTCTCCGTGGGGCTCGCGGACGCGCGCCGGCTGCCCTGCACTGACGGGAGCGCCGACGCCGTGCTCCTGCTCGGTCCGCTCTACCACCTGCCGGACTCTCGCGACCGCCTGCGCTGCCTCGAGGAAGCCAGGCGCGTGCTGCGGCCCGGCGGTCTGGTCGCGGTGGCAGCGATCTCTCGCTTCGCCTCGCTGATCGACGCGATTCGCCACGACTGGCTCGCCGATGGGACCTTCGCGGGCCTCGTCGACGAAGACCTGGCGCGCGGGACGCATCGCAACCCGGAGCGGCAGGAGGGCTACTTCACGACCGCGTACTTCCATCGCCCGGAGGAGCTGACGGCAGAGCTCGCGGCGGCCGGGTTCGGCGCCGTCCGGCTCTTCGCGGTGGAAGGCCCGGCGGCGATGGCGAGCGACGCCGACCTCGCCGGCTGGATGGCGGACCCGGGCCGGGCGGAGCGGGTGCTGTCGGCACTGCGGCGGGTCGAGTCCGAGCCGTCGATGCTCGGCGCGACCGGGCATGTGCTCGCGATCGCGAGCCAAGCCTGAGGCGGGTCGCCCTCAGGGTCGGGCGCAGACGCTCCAGGTAGCTGCGCAAGCCCCACGCTCGGCCTTCCCGATGCCTAACGATCCCTTCACCGTCAGGCCGATACCGTCACGACGTTCGCGGAGGGGAACGTTGGAGGTGATTGATCGATGTTCCTGGCGAGTGGGTTGTTCCCGGCATCGTGGGTGGGCAACACACCATTCCAGCTGCCGTTCGGTGTCGAGCTGGTCGTGTACGTCGTGGCGACGCTCGTCTGCCTGGCGATTCTGGCCACGGTCCTGCGCAACACCCGCGCCGACCGTCGGAACGGTCGGGCCGGCAGTGGATCGGCGTCGCGGTGGACGACGCAGGACCTGCTCGTGGTCGCGATCATCGGCGTCCTGCTCGAGGTGTACGACAACCTGATCGGCGACCAGTTCGTGACGCCGCTCACCCAGGGGATCCCGTTCGCGCATGCATTCGCGCTCAACGACCTCCCGTACCTGTTCCTGCTCATGGTCGGCATCGCGATCATTCGCAAGCCGGGTGCGACGACCGCGCTCGTGTTCTTGAACTTCCTGCTCATGCAGCTGCTCTACGGCAGCGGTGAGTCGAGCCCCCTCTGGTGGCCCTACGGCCTCATGCAGGGCGTGTTCGTCGACCTCTATCTGCTGCTCCGGCGCGGCCGGGTCTTCTCGTCCTCCGGTTCCGGCGCCGTCGTCGAGGGCTTCGTCATGGGTGCGCTGCGCGCGGTGCCGGCGGTCGTCGTCGCCTCCGCGGTGTTCCAACCGCTGCTCAACGGTGCCACCCGGACCGGCACCTACATCCTGCTCTACGGCGTCTGCAACCTCCTCGGCAACGGCGCCGCGGCAGCGATCAGCGCGCCGCTCGCGATCCGGGTCGCCCGCACCGTCAACCCCGCCGTCGGTTACGGCGAGGCGACGGCGCCGAACCTGGTGGGGACAACGCACGCTGAGCACAACCTGAGGGGGACGGAACCCATCGACGTCGAGGAGGCGCGAAGTTGAGCGGCGAACGCACATCGGTACGCGACCACCAGCCTCCCGAGCCGGGCGCCCGACCGCCCGGTCGCGACGTCGTGCTGCGCCGGCTGGCGATCGCCAGCGGCGTCCTCACCGTGCTCGCCGCCGCCGATGCGCTCTACATGCAGCTCTCCGGCTACCACGCGGCGGACGTCAACAACTTCCACCTGTCGGACGCCGGTACGGTGTTCGTGGCCGCCGGCCTCCTCCTCGGTGTGACCGTCGCGCTGCTGTTGCTCGCCGCCCGGGCGGCGCGGTCGGGGACGCCGGATTCGACGCCACGGCGTGACGCCTGATCCGGCCCGCCTGGCGGTCGAGCACCTCAGCTACGCCTATCCCGGCAGCCCGCTCGCGGCGCTCCGCGACATCGATCTCGTCGTCGAGCCCGGCGAGTTCGTGCTGCTCGCCGGCGCCTCGGGATGCGGAAAGTCGACGCTCGCCCTCGCGCTCGCCGGGCTGATTCCGAACCGCATCCCCGGGCGCGTCTCGGGACAGGTCCGCTTGGGGAGCCGGACGCTCGCCGGCGAGGAGCAGCACGTGGTCTCGCAGCTGATCGGGATCGTGTTCCAGAACCCCGACGACCAGCTGATCCACCCGGTCGTCGATGCCGAGATCGCGTTCGGGCCGGAAAATCTCGGTTTGCCGGCCGAGGAGGTGCGCTGCCGGGTCGAGCAGGCGCTGGCGCTGACCGGGATGACGGCCCGCCGCCGCACGCTGACGTTCGCGCTCTCGGGTGGCGAGAAGCAGCGGGTCGCGATCGCCGCGACGCTCGCCATGCAGCCCGGCGTGCTGATCCTGGACGAGCCGTGCTCGGATCTCGACCCGATCGGGGCGCAGCAGGTGCTCGGCGTGCTGCATGACCTGAACCGCCGTCTCGGCATGACCGTGATCCTCGTCGAGCATCGCATCGACGAGGTCATCCCCTGGGTCGATCGCGTGCTGCTGATGGGCGAGGGGACGATGCGGCTGGAGCGGCCGGCCCGGGAGGCCTTCGCCGACACCGCTCCGTGGACGGCGGAGGGGGTCGCCGTGCCGGAGACGGTTCGCCTCGCCCAAGGCCTGCCCGACGTGTTCGGTGCCGGTCTCCTCCCGCTGTCGAGCGGCGAGGCCGCCGACGCGCTGCGCGGTACTCCGTATGGCGCCGCCCTCGCCGGCTCGGCGACGAGTCCGCGGCCGGGTTCGGCGCCGGTGCCCGGATCCGGCCGCTCCGTCCTGCGCTGGCGGAACGTCGAGCTCGCGTTCGGCAGCCGGCTCGTGCTGGCCGGCCTCGACCTGGAGGTCCGGGCGGGCGAGTGGGTCGCGCTCGCGGGGCCGAACGGATCGGGCAAGACCTCGCTGGCCGGCCTCGCGATGGGTCTCCAGGCGCCGACGGCGGGTTCGGTCGAGGTGCGGGGACGGGCGGTCGACCGGCGGCAGCCTTCGAGGCAGGCCGCGCTCGTCAGCTATCTCTTCCAGTCCGCCGACACGATGCTCTTCTCCCGCACGGTGCTGTCCGAGCTGACCTTCGCCGCCCGCTGGGGTCGACGCCGGGTGGAGGCGAGCGTGCTGGACGCGATCATCGACGTCATCGGGCTCGGCACCGAACGGAACCGTGACCCGTTCTCGCTCAGCCACGGGCAGCGGGAGCGCCTCGCACTCGGTGCGCTGCTGGCGACCGCCACCCGCGCGATGATCCTGGACGAGCCGACGACCGGCCAGGACGAGGCGCACGCCGCCGCGTTCCTCGGCCTGCTCGAGCGGATCCGGCGGGACCGCCAGGCGACCTACCTCATGATCACGCACGACATGCGCGCGGTCGCCGCTCGCGCCACCCGGCTCGTCGTGCTGAGCGGCGGGCGGGTCGCGCTCGACGGGCATCCGTCCTGCGTCTTCGCGCACCGGGACGAACTCGGGGAGGCGCACATCGTCGCTCCCCCGATGGC
>JBAPVZ010000395.1:0-2673 GCA_049283435.1 Candidatus Dormiibacterota bacterium | reverse complement strand
GTGCGGGTCGGGAGGTCTCCCGGATGTGCGGGCTGCCCGAGCGCTCGCGGAGACCCGGCGTGCGGGCGGCCGCATCATCCCGTGATGGCTGAGCAAATGAGGACATCGATAGTATCAGGAATCCCTACATCTACGCATGCGGAAGTGGGGGAGAGGCAACCGGCTCAGTCGCGAAGGTCGCTGCGCACCGGCGCGATTCCGGGACGGCGATAGCGGCCGGCACCGACCAGGCGCTCGCCGCAGGCCGCGCTCGGCCTCGTTCGCGATCGAGGAGCTGATGCGAGCGCTGGCGTGCAGCGCGGCGCAGAGCAGCCGGAAGCCCGGGCCTGCTGTCGCGTGTGCCCCGTCGATGCCGGCTACTCGGCCGGCGTGGTGGCAGCGAGGAGGAGGGCGAGGTCGGGGCCGGGCGCCGCTCCGGCGGTAGCGGCCGAGCCGCGGGGTCGCGAGGTCGTATGCCTAGCGGGATAGGGGACGGGTAGGGGAGCACGGGTGCGGCACGCTCGCGGGCCCGCCGTCGCGAAACCCCGGCTCCAGTACCTCCTCCGTCTCCGTCCGAGCCCCCGCCCGCAGTGTCCGCGAGCACCATGCGAGGCGGCGGTCATCCCGGACGCCGGACGGCTGGGGGGTAGATACACGTGGCGACCGGCGGCGACTATAGTGCGAAAGATGTCATCAGCGCTATCACTATGGCGACACGGAGGAGAGGTTCGGTGAGCATGGCGGGGGCGGCGAGAGAAATCCGGGAGGCACGGCGCGAGCAAGCGTGGCAGGGAGCCGGGGATCCTGACTACCGGTGCGCGTTCGCTGCCAGCGATCGGGCAATCGCTCGCCTCGAAGAATCGAATCTGCAGGGCCGCGGCGGCTGCCGTCCCGACGCGACGACTCGGGCTGCTCTCGACGAGGTCTTGGCTCTGGTGCCGGACGCCGCACGGCGGCGTGCGCACCGCTGGCGGACGGTACAGCAGGCCCTTGATGGCCTGTTCGACATCCAGGAGGCGCTGCAGGCGGAGCGGCGAAGGGACCGCTATGGAGATGAGTTCCTCCCTGATTGAGAGGACCCCGGATCAGCGTTGGGAAATGCCGCGGGTGGCTCCTGCCGTGGCTATCACTATAGTTGACAGCGAACGGTGAGCTTCCCGATCGGCGTTCGCCGTGGTCCGCCGTCCGTGGACGAGGCGGTCCTGGTGGCTTAGCGCAAGGGAGCGCTGGTGAGTCGTCGATCGCGCGCAGGCCCGTATGAAGGAGACTGAAGCGGTATGGCTGGCAGCGCAACACCTGACGACTCGATCCGGGTCCTGCTCGTCGAGGACGATGCGGAATTTGCCGAGATGTACAGGATCCGCCTGGAAGCTGACGACTACGCCGTCGAGTGGGCGCGCGACGGTCACGAGGGCCTGGACCTGGCGCGCACGTGGAAGCCGAGCCTGATCTTTCTGGACATCCGCATGCCGGAGATGAACGGCCTCGAGCTCCTGCGTGCCCTACGCGCCGACGCCGGCACCGCCGGGGTGCCGGTCGTCGTGCTGACCAACTACAGCGACGAGAGCCTCCAGCAGGAGGGCATCGAGTTCGGCATCCTCGACTGGAAGCTGAAGATGGATACCACCCCTTCCGGGATCTCGGCGTGGATCGATCGCTGGTCGCGCGCGCTCGCCGAGGAGGACGCGCCGTCCTGATCGGCGGCCCGGCCGGGCCTACGGCCAGTCAGATGCGAACTCCTTGCCTGCGGTCCGCCCCTCCCGTCCGATTCGCGCAGCTACGCACCCGCGGACCAATCAGCCAGAATCGGAGGAACCTCAGCTCGATCGAGCTGGAAGGCTGACTACTCGCCGCGAACCTGGAACAGGACCCCTCGGGTTGCGCGCTGGGCCACTCTGGGCCATCCCGAAGCAGGGCGCACCCGCCGGCGACGGGGGCGGAGGCCGCTCATCGACCCCCGCCGCCCGACCCCCGACCTCATCGCCGAGTCCCCAGCAGGCGAGGCGCGGGACTGGCGGGCGGCGCAGGTTCGCTACCGCCCACTGGCGCAGACTGCGCCGGCCGGGTTACCGATCGCGCTTGTTCGTCTCAGCTTCGTCCGCCTTGCGGTCGATCTTCTGCTCGCCCTTTCCGAGCTTCTGGCGTGCCTTGCCCTTGAGCTCCTCGGTCGTGTCGCCCGTGACCCGGCCCTTGATTTCCTCGCCCTTGCCCTTGATTCGATCCTTCATGCGTCTGGTCTCCTTTGGTCCCGCAGGACATAATTGCCATCGAAGTTGACAGCAACGGTACCAGGTTATGCGATATCAGCGATTATGGTCGTGTCATTCGGCGCGGGCGTTGCCGCCGGTCGTCGATGCCGGGGTAGCGCGCATCAAGCTGCCGGCCTGGCCAGGGCGAGGCCAAAACGCTGCTCCTCGTCCGTGTACCACTCGCTGAGCCGCATCCCGGCTGTCTCCAGCACGGCCTGCGCCGTGCCGAGCGTGAATTTGGCCGAGATCTCGGTGCGCAGGCACTCACCAGCGCCGAAGTCCACCCGCAGGTCCGCGCCCGGCACGTCGACGCGCTGGTCTCGGCGAGAGCGAAGATGCATCTCGACGCGCTGCGCGGCGGCATCGTAGAACGCGAGGTGCTCGAAGGCCTCGAGGTCGAAGTTGGCGCCGAGCTCGCGATTCAGGACCTGGAGCAGGTTGAGGT
>JBAPVZ010000394.1:0-3136 GCA_049283435.1 Candidatus Dormiibacterota bacterium | reverse complement strand
GCGTCGCGCTGCCGCGTATCCGAGACTTTCGCGGCATCCCGAGCGACGGGTTCGACGGCCGCGGCAACTATTCGCTCGGTCTCCGCGAGCAGATCATCTTCCCGGAGATCGAGTACGACCAGATCGACAAGCTCCGTGGGCTCGAGGTCGTGATCGTGACCTCGGCGCGGACCGACGAGGAAGGGCGCGCGCTCCTGACCGAGCTCGGAATGCCGTTCCGCCGAGAGGACAGGTAGGAGAAGCCAGTGGCCAAGAAGTCATCGATCGAAAAGTGGAAGCGGCAGCCGAAGTTCCAGGTCCGGTACCACAACCGCTGCCGGGTCTGCGGCCGGCCGCGCGGCTACATGCGCAAGTTCGGCATGTGCCGCATCTGCTTCCGCACCCTGGCCGCCGAGGGCCGCATCCCCGGCATCACGAAGTCGAGCTGGTGATGGCAGCGAGAACCATCGGGGTCGTCTCGGATCCCATCGCCGACATGCTCACCCGCATCCGCAACGCCGTGCGCGCTCGGCATGACGAGGTGCGCGTCCCGAATTCGAAGCTGAAGATCGAGGTGGCCCGCGTCCTCAAGGAGGAGGGGTACATCGAGTCCTACGAGGTGCAGTCGATCGCCGACGGCACCGGCGAGACCCTGCGGATCACGTTCAAGATCCGCTCCGATCGCCGCCAGGTGCTGACCGGCCTGAAACGAATCAGCCGGCCCGGCCTGCGTGTCTACGCGCGCAAGACGGAGATCCCGCGCGTGCTCGGCGGCCTCGGCATCTCGATCCTGTCCACCAGCCAGGGTGTGATGAGCGGCCGGGCCGCGCTCCACGCGGGTGTCGGCGGGGAAGTCCTCGCCTACGTGTGGTGAGCGCCTCGATGACCGCAGCGAGCAAGGTGAATCCGGTAAAAGAGGGCTTCTCCTCAGCCCGCCGTCGCGGCGTGGGGAGGGACTGAACGATGTCGAGAATTGGCAAGCTCCCGATCGCGATCCCAGCGGGGGTCAAGGTCGATATCACACGCAATTTCGTCAAGGTCGACGGCCCCAAGGGCTCGCTCGAGCGTTTGCTGCCGCCCGCGATCGGTGTCGCCATGGAGGACGGGACCGTCGTCTGCACACGGCCGACCGAGAGCGGGGAGCACCGGTCGCTGCACGGCCTCACCCGGAGCCTGGTCGCGAACATGGTGACCGGTGTCTCGGCCGGGTATCGCAAGGACCTGGAGCTCGTCGGCGTCGGCTACCGGGCGCAGAAGCAGGGCAACGACTTGAACCTGAGCCTCGGCTTCTCCCACCCGATCAAGGTCCTACCCCCGCCGGGCATCGCGTTCGAGCTCACCGACCCGACGCACTTCGCGATCACCGGGATCTCGAAGGAGCTGGTCGGCCAGACCGCGGCCGACGTGCGCAAGCTGCGGCCGCCCGAGCCATACAAGGGCAAGGGCATCCGCTATCGCGACGAGCGCGTACGCCGCAAGGCTGGCAAGGCCGGCAAGGGGGCGAGGTAACCGGATGTTGAAGCAAATCGACCGCCAGGCATCGCGCCAGCGCCGGCATCGCCACGTGCGCGTCCACGTTCGCGGCACTGCCGATCGCCCGCGGCTGTCGGTCTACCGAAGCCTGCACCACCTCTACGCGCAGCTGATCGACGACGACGCCGGACAGACGCTCGCCGCGAGCTCGACGGTGCAGTTGAAGTCCTCGGCGAACGACGTCGAGGCGGCGCAGAAGGTGGGCCGCACGATCGCCGAGCTGGCGCGTGGCAAGGGCGTCGCGCGCGTCGTCTTCGACCGCGGCGGCTTCCTCTATCACGGCCGCATCAAGGCGCTCGCCGACGCTGCGCGCGAAGGCGGATTGGAGTTCTAGATGGCTGTTCGCAATCCCTCCTACGAGCGCTCGGACATGACCGAGCGCCTGGTCAGCCTCAACCGGGTGGCCAAGGTGATGAAGGGCGGCCGGCGGTTCTCGTTCTCGGCACTCGTCGTCATCGGCGATCAGAACGGGCGCGTCGGCGCCGGTCTCGGCAAGGCGCGCGAGGTGCCGGAGGCGATCCGCAAGGGCGTCGAGATCGCGAAGCGGAACATGATCACGGTGCCCATAGTCGGCACCACGATCCCCCACGAGATCCGCTTCAAGTGGGGGGCGGCGAAGATCCTCATGAAGCCGGCGGCGCCTGGTACGGGCGTCATCTCGGGGGGCGCGATGCGCGCCGTCATCGAGGCGTCGGGCATCAAGGACATCCTCACCAAGTCGCTCGGCACGAACAATCCGATCAACACCGTGCGGGCCACCATGGAAGCCCTGAAGAGTCTGCGCACCGCGCAGGAGGTCGCCGAGCTTCGCGGCCGCACGGTGGAGCAGATCGTCGGGCCCCGGCTCGCCTCCGCGTACCGCGACGCGTTCGGTGCCAAGCCGGCCGAGGAGTCGCAGGCATGATCACCGCGACGTGGCGTCGGAGTGCGATCGGCTTCAACGTGGAGACGAAGGCGACGATCGAGTCGCTCGGATTCCGCAAGCTCCAGCAGACGCGAGAGCTCCCGGAGACCGACGCGGTGCGCGGCATGCTGCGCCGGGTCTCGTTCCTGGTCGAGGTCGAGGGCGAGACGTTCCCGACCCCGAAGCGTGCGCGCTACAAGATCCCGCGCGCCCGCTCCAACAAGAAGCATTCGAGAGGTAGGTAGCGGTGCACCTGCACGACCTGCATTCCCCAGAGGGTGCACGCAAGAAGGCGAACCGGGTCGGCCGCGGCACCGGTTCCGGCCGGGGCAAGACGTCCGGCCGCGGTCAGAAGGGCCAGCACGCTCGCGGCCAGGGCTTCCGGCTCGGGTTCGAGGGTGGCCAGATGCCGCTCGCACAGCGCATCCCGAAGCTGCCGGGCTTCAAGAATCGGTTCAAGACCGTGTACGCACCGGTCAACCTGACGAAGCTGAATCGGTTCGAGGACGGCAGCGAGGTCGGCCCCGAGGTGTTCCAGGAGCTCGGCTTCGTGGACGACCGGCTGCCGGTCAAGATCCTCGGCACCGGGCACCTGCAGCGGCGCCTGGCGGTGACCGCCCACGCCGCGAGCGAGCGGGCGCGCCAGGCGATCGAGGCCCGCGGCGGCACGCTGACGCTGCTCACCGGGGAAGCCCCGGCCGAGGCGAGCGAGCCGGCGGC
>JBAPVZ010000393.1:0-2119 GCA_049283435.1 Candidatus Dormiibacterota bacterium | reverse complement strand
GCCATGAGCGCCGCGCGCAACGCAACGCTCCCGGCGTCCTCGACCAGCCCGGCGGGTGACGGCAACCGCACGCGCGCCGCGCGCGGGATCGTGCAGAACGACGTCAGACCTCGCCCGCGCCGAGTTGCTTGATGCCAGTTCGAACCACGACTCCATTCCACGCGGCGCCGATTGCGCTTGATGACATCCGGCTCATGGTCGCGCTCGGGCAGGCCAGGTGCACGATCAGGCGCGAGGACGATCGGGCCCTGCCTTTTGGGTCGAGCGCTACGGGCTGAGTGCCGACGCCCCCCAAGATCCGAAATCGCGATCGCCCGCGCCACCGACCGGCTGAGACGACCGCCGCTGAGGCACCTCTGCTCCGTCGAGTTGCGTCAGAACCTCGACGCGGCGGCTGGCCGACTTCGATAGCTCCGGTTGAACCGGCGGGTAGCGAACCCAGCGCCCGTCATCACCCGCGGGACGTCGGCGACGAAGGGTCATTGGGCCAGCGGAGGCGATGGAGCGGGAAGGCTTCCCGGAGTTCCGGTCGGTTGGCACGCAGCGGGACGGAGCGGACGGTCGGTTGAGCCACCCTGCGACGGGTCAGCCGGTGGCGGCGAAGACACGTGCCGCGGCGAGGACGTGGGGACCCACCTCGTCCAGATCTCCCTCCCGCAACAGCCTGGCCGGTGAACGATCCTCCAGCTGCGGATTCAACCCTTGGAACCAGCCCTGCACGACGGCGGGGCTGTCGCGCTCGGCGACCAGCGTTGCCACCTGATAGGCCAAGCGCAGCCGCCGTTCGTCGGTCTTGTCCTGGATCATCCGACTGCCCTCCGCCCATTGGCGCACAGCTCGGGTCTCCCTCACCCCGCCGAGATAGGCGACGAGCTTAGCCCCCAGCAGATCGCGTAGCGCCCGCACCAGCGAGGCGGTATCCAGCCTGGTCGCCTGCGCATGCGCGTGCAATCCGGGGCGTTGCGGAGTCGCTGTTGCCATGCCGCACACGATACCAAATGCCGGACTGCTTCACGGGCCGTTTCACATCCTGTTTCACGGACCGTTCCTCGGAACCCACGACCCCCGCGGAGGCCGCCACCACGAGTAAAGCGCGCCGTCCATGACCTCGTCTGTGGCACCGCAGCGGTACCATTGTTATGTGGCTATGAATCTGCGTTTGAGCGATGAGGAGGCGGAGGCGCTGCGCGAAGAGGCGGAGCGCAATGGGATCTCGATGCAGCGAGCGATTCGAGAGGCGATCGCAGACTGGGTGGTACGCTCCCGCTCGCGACCGCCGGTGACATTCATCGGCACCGTGGACACAGGTGGAAACGCACGTCAGCGCGAGTATCAGCCGGAACCATGGCGCTGATCTGCGATACCGGCCCCCTGGTGGCCGCTGCTGATCGCAGTGATCCCCACCACGAACGCTGCGCAGCCCTGATCGCGGACACGCAGGAACGGCTGGTCGTCCCGTTCTGCGTGCTGGTCGAGGTGGAGTATCACCTGCGTCCCTGGGCCGGCGCCTTCGAAAATCTGCTCGCCGATTTTGACCGAGGCGCCCTGGAGTTGCTCGACGTGCCCACGCGTTGGCTGCTGCGTGCGGGCCAATTGCTCAGCCGTTACCGCGACCTCAAGCTCGGCTTGGTAGATGCAACGGTGTTGGCAGCGACGGAGATGCTCGGTGAGCCGAAGGTCGCGACGCTCGATCATCGTCATTTCTCTGTCGTCCGGCCCGCCCATGTGGAAGCCCTGACCCTCCTTCCCTGAGAACCCTTACGCCGCTCTTGACCTGACTAGCCTGGTCAGGTAGCCTGGTGACGTGCCTGTGCAGGTCAATGTCTACGAGGCCAAGTCTCAGCTGTCGCGACTTCTCGACCAAGCGGTCGCCGGCGACGAAGTGATCATCGCCCGCCATGGCCGGCCCGTCGCCCGGCTCGTTCCGGTGGAAGCGAAGGCAAGGCGGCGGAAGGGAGGTGCGTGGAAAGGGAGGGTATGGATCGCTCCCGACTTCGACCAGACACCCGAGGACGTCATCGACCTCTTCTCCGACGGGTCGATCGAGCCCACGTGAAGCTCCTCCTCGACACGCACGTCATCCTCTGGTGGCTCGCTGGCGATTCCCGAATCCCCCGCC
>JBAPVZ010000392.1:0-3150 GCA_049283435.1 Candidatus Dormiibacterota bacterium | reverse complement strand
GAGCAGGGCGACGTGCTGCGCGTCGGGCGGTCGAAGCGGACGTTCACGGCGGCACAGCGAAAGGCGATCGCGCAGCGAGACGGTGGCTGTGCGTTCCCTACTTGTGACCGCCACCCGAACTGGTGCGACGGCCACCATCTCGTCCCGTGGTACTTGGGTGGCAAGACTGAAATAGAGAACGGGGCCCTGCTCTGCCGCAAGCATCATCTTCTGGTGCACGATGACGGGTGGCGCCTCGTCCGGGACCCCGCGACCGGCCTCTTCGACGCGATCCCGCCCTGACCTGACGGCTCGGGGATCCTGCCCCGCGTCAGCGTCCGCGCAGCACCACATACAGTGCGATCAGGAGCAGGCCCGATCGTCACGAGCACGGAGGTCAGGCTTCCCGAACGGTCGCTCCGCGATCGACGGGACACCCCGTGCCCGCAGCCGTGCACCGCGAGTGATCGCACAGCCGGCAGATCGTGCGGGCCTCGCGCCTTCCTGCCGGCAGCTGCTCCAGCGCCCCCTCCACCCACTCGGTAAGCGTCGCCAGACGGCCGGCGTCGAGGTCCCCCAGGACCTGCCGCGCGAGCCGCAGCCGGCTATCCAGGATGCTCTGCGCGACCGCCGACCCCGCGGGCGTCAGTCGCAACTCGACCGAGCGACGGTCCCGCCCCGGCGTTCGCCGGACGAGGTCCCGCTCGGCCAGTCGGTCGACGAGGCGGACGGTCGCGGAGTGCGTGAGACCGAGGACCCGGCGCAAACCATCGATCGTGGACGCCGGCCTCGTCTGCAGGCTGGTCAGGGCGGCGGGGACCATGGCGCCCGCCCCCGCGTCCTCGGCCGCGGCGTCGTTGATCCGATCCGCCAGTGCCGTCGCGAGCGCCGCCAGCAGCTGAGCGAGGCGATCGCCCTGAACATTCATGTGTGTGTAGCATACATACATGCCATCTGATCCCAGGCGCCGACCACCGGAGTCGAAGCTGCTGTCCGAGCGCCTGGAGGCGTTCCCGCGTTGCCGGCTGACCCGGACGCCGACGCCCCTGGATCCGCTGGTCCACCTGAGCCGACGCTGGGACTCGCGCCTCTGGCTCAAGCGCGACGACCTCACCGACCTCGCTCTTGGCGGGGACAAACCACGCAAGCTCGAGTACGAGCTGGGCAAGGCGCTGGCCGAGGGTGCCGACATCGTCGTCACCACTGGCAGCTCGCAGAGCAACTTCGCGCGGCTGCTCACCGCGGCGGCTCGCCACCTCGGCCTGGAGGCGGCACTCGTCCTCGCCGAGGGGCACCACCCGACGTTTCAGGGCAACCTGCTCCTGGTGCGCCTGCTCGGCGCCCGGGTCCGGCTGGTCCGGGAGGACGACATCTGGAACCTCGATCAGGGTGCCCGCGAGCTCTGTGACGAGCTCCGAGCGGAGGGTCGCCGGCCGTATCTGATCCCGGTCAGCGGAACCACGCCACTGGCCTGCCTGGGCTACGTACGCGCCGGCATCGAGCTCGCCGCCCAGCTGCAGGAGGGCGGGGTCGCCCCGGCCGCGATCTACTGTCCGTTCGGCACCGGAGGGATCGTGGCCGGGCTGCTGGTCGGGCTCAACGCGGCCGGCCTGCGGCCGACCGTCGTCGGAGTCAGCGTGAACCGGGAGCGGGGCGCCCTCAGCGGCCTGCTCGACGGCTGGCTGGCGGGGCTGGGCGAGCTGCTCGCCGACGATTTCCGCGGGTTCGCCGATCGCGCGGAGCTCCGGGAAGACCAGCTGGGCAGCGGCTACGGGGCACCCACCGAGGCCGGTCTGGACGCGATCGCGACATTCGCCCGCACTGAGGGCATCCTCCTCGATCCGGTCTATTCGGGGAAGACCGCTGCCGCGCTGCTGCAGGACCTCGCGGGCGGACGCTGGGCGCCGGGCGAGCAGCTCGTCATGCTTCACTCCGGCGGGGTGCCGGCACTGTTTGCGTATCACGAGGAGCTGCAGGCGCACCTCGCGGCTCGCGGCTGGCTCGCGTAGCGGGCGTCCCCTGGACGACTGCCGCTGGGCAGCCGGCCGGGCGGCCGCTCGCCCGGCGCGGGTTCAGCCCGGCCAGCCGGCGAACTCGGCGCGATCGCCGAGCCGGGATTCGATCTGGAGCAGGCGGTTCCACTTCGCGGTCCGCTCCGAGCGGGTCGTCGAGCCGACCTTGATCTGACCGGTGCGCCAGCCGACGGCCAGGTCGGCCAGCCACCCGTCCTCGGTGTCGCCGGAGCGCGCGGAGAGCACCGTGCGGTAGCGAGCCGCCCGGGCCAGGCGGACGACGGCATGGGCGTCGCTCACCGTGCCCGCCTGATTCGGCTTCACGAGAACGGCGTTCGCGACCTGCTCGGCAATACCGCGTCGCAACCGCATCGCGTCGGTCGCGAACAGGTCGTCCCCGAGCAGCTGGCGCCCGCCGAGGCGGTCCGTCGCCGCCCGCCATCCCGGCCAGTCGTCCTCGCCGAGCACGTCCTCGAAGGAGACGATCGGCACCGCGTGTGTCCAGGCGGCGAGCTCCTCGATCAGCTCCGCCGCCGAAAGCCGGCGATCCTCGGCCGCGAGTCGATAGTGCCCGCCTTCGATGAGCTGGTTGGCCGCGACGTCGACGGCCAGCGAGACGTCGCGACCGGGGCGCAGGCCGGCGCGCTCGATGCCGGCGACGACGAGCTCGAGCGCCGCCAGGTTCGTCGGCAGCGGCAGTCCGAGGCCGCCCTCGTCGGCGACCAGCGCGGTGACGAGGCCCCGCTCGGCCGCGACCTGGGCCGCTCCCCGCCGCGAGCGCCAGGCCCATTCGAGCGCCTGCTCGAACGACGCCGCGCCGATCGGCACGACGAGCACGTCCTGGATATCGAGCGCGCGACCCGCATGCGCCCCGCCGGACAGGACGTTGATCATCGGCATCGGCAGCAAGGGCGCGGCGCCATCCTCGGCGATCACCTCGTAGAGCGGCCGGCGGGACCAGGCGGCGTTCGCGAGCATCGCCGCGAGCGAGATGCCGAGCACCGCGTTCGCGCCCAGGCGACCGAGGTCGGGCGTGCCGTCCAGCGCGCGCAGGGCGGCGTCGACCCCCGTCTGGTCCCCGCCGTCGAGGCCCCGTACCGCCTCGGCAAGCGGACCCGCCGCGTTCGCAACCGCCCGCCGGACACCTTGACCCCCGTAG
>JBAPVZ010000391.1:0-3145 GCA_049283435.1 Candidatus Dormiibacterota bacterium | reverse complement strand
GCCCTCCAGTACGTGCGCAAGGTGAGCGGCTACCGGGTGCCGTCGAAGGCGAACACCGAGGTGTTCGAGCGCGCCGTGCACGAGATCTCGCACGCGACGCAGGCGCTGCTCGACGAGCTCGTCGACGGTCGCCGGCAGCCCGCCCAGCGCGCCAGCTGATCAGCCGCCGAGCGGCAGGGCGGCCGGCCCCTGCCCGGCGAGCACGAGCGTCGCCAGCAGGATGCCGAGCGCGAGGCTGACGAGCAGGGAGGTGCGCCGGCGCCAGAGGCCGCGCACGTGCGACCCGGTCCGCAGCTCGCGTACGGTCGCGGTCGCCGCACCCTCCAGGTGACCGAGCGTGTGCATCGCGATGAAGAGGCCCCAGACCAGGAAGCTCAGCTTGTGCAGCGGGAGCCAGAGCGTGCCGAAGCGGGAGCCGAACCACCACAGCTCGAGGCCCGACGCGAAGAGCACGATCGTCGACACGACGAGCACGGGAGCGGTCATGCGCAGCATCGGGCCGGGCGGCCCGGCGGCGACGTAATCGGGGTCGCCCAGGTAGTAGCGGACGAACCGGTACCCGGTCGTCGCCAGCTTCAGCGCCAGCGGCGGGATCGCGAGCACCCCGAGCACCAGGTGGGGTGCGATGAGATGGACCCTCAACAGCAGCACGGTCGCGCTTTCGGCGACGAGCAGGACGACCAGCAGGAGTCCCGTCGTCGCCGTCAGCCGGCGATTCGACTCGGTTCGGAGTGGGCCCTCGCTGTGCGGCCGGCCGCTCGGTGGGCGAGAGATCTGCATCGGCGTCAGCTCACGATGTCCTTGCGGAGGAATCGGTACCAGGCGAGGGCGAGGAACGCGGCCCCGTAGGCGAGCGCGGACACCAGCCCCTTCAGCAGGTCGTCGGTCTGGATCGGGGTCTGCAGCAGCCCGAGCCAGGCATCCGCGTAGTGCGTCGGCAGCACGACGCGAAGCTCACCGAGGGCGGTGATCTGGTCGAGGATGCCGGAGACGATCGTCAGCATCACCGCGCCCCCGACCGCGCCGAGCGGCGCGTCGGTGGAGACCGAAAGCAGGAAGGCGAGGCCCGCGGTGATCAGCAGGTTGACGGCGACGAAGCCGAGGACGCCGAGCAGCCGCAGCACCGCCGGTCCGGTCGCGACCAGTCCGCTCGTCGTCGTCAGCGGATGCCAGCCGTAGCGCAGCGTGCCGGCGAGCAGGGCGACGCTGGTCAGGAGGAGCAGGGCGACCAGGCTCGTCGCGAGCGCGACGAGCCGCTTGCTGCCGAGGAGCCGGGCGCGCGGCACGGGGATGGCGAGCAGGTAGCGCAGCGACCCCCAACTCGCCTCGCTCGCGACCGCGTCCCCGCAGAACAGCGCGACGATGATCACGAGCAGGAAGGACGACGAGACGAGCAGCGTGAACAGCGCGAAGTTGAGCCCACCCGCCGTCGCGATGCTCGCGAACGTCGCGAACTCGCCCTTCCGCTGGCCGCCGCCGCCCGGCTGACCGATCGCGAACGCGAGCAGGATGACGAGCGGGAGCAGCACCATGCAGCCGAGCGCGAGCTGGGTCCGGCGGCGGCCGATCTGCCGGCGCGCCTCGGCGACGACGCCGAGCGTCGCGCTCGCGCGGTAGGTCGCGGCTGCCCCGTCCTCGCGCACCGCGGTCATCGCTCCCCACCCTCCTTGCTGTCGCCGCCGACGAGGTCCAGGAAGGCGTCCTCCAGCCGGCGCCGCGGCACGATGCGCTCGACCGCGATGCCGGCGTTCACCAGGTCGTGCACGACCTCGCCGCGGGGCACGCCGTCCAGGTCGGCGACGAGCGTCCGGGCGCCCTCCGAGCGGACGTCGCGCACCCCGGCGCGCCGCAGCACGGCCGCCGCCTCGCGCGGGTCGGAGACGTCGAGCAGAACCGTCGAGCCCTCACCGATCAGGTCGGCGACGGCACCCGACGCGACGACGCGCCCGCGGTGGACGACGATCGCGTGCGTGCACGTCTGCTCGACCTCGGCGAGGAGGTGGCTCGACACGAGCACGGCCCGCCCCGCCGACGCGTAGCGCTGCAGCACGCGTCGCATCTCGGCGATCTGAGGCGGGTCGAGCCCATCCGTCGGCTCGTCGAGCACGAGCAGGTCGGGCAGCCCGAGCATCGCCTGGGCGATCGCGAGCCGCTGCTTCATGCCGTGGCTGTAGGTACCGACGCGGCGTTCGGCCGCGCCGCCGAGGCCGGCGATCTCCAGCGCGTCGACGAGGTGCGAGTCGGCGGCCGGGCGACCGGTGGCCTGCCAGAACCGTCGCAGATTCGCCGCGCCGCTCAGATGGGGGAGGAACCCCGGCCCCTCGACGAGCGCTCCGAGCCGGGAGAGCACCGGCGCGCTCGGCCGCAGCGGATGACCGAACAGGAAGATCGAGCCCCGAGTCGGGCTCGTCAGGCCGAGCAGCACCCGGAGCGCGGTCGTCTTGCCGGCGCCGTTCGGTCCCAGCAATCCGACGACCTGCTCACGCTCGACCCGGAACGTGATCTCGTCGACCGCGAGGAAGCCGTTCGCGTACTCCTTGCGCAGACCCTCGACGACGAGCGGGGTACCCGCATGCTCCTGCTGCACCCGCTTGTCGCCGCGCTGCCGCCGCCAGCGGCCGGCTGCGATCGCGGCGCCGAGCCCGAGCAGCAGCGCGACGACGAGCGCTCCCAGCACCCAGGGCCAGAACCAACCCGCCGTCGGCAGCGGGGTGCCGGTGACCGTCGGCACCGCCAGCTCGCCCTGCGCGGCGACGACGTAGACGCCCGGCTGCGGTGGGCTCGCGAACGCCTCGTCCGAGGTCGCGACGACGAGCAGCAGCCGATCGCCGGCCGGCACGTCGCGCACGATCGCGGGCAGCTGGATCGTGACCGCGCGCGCCGTTGCGAGCGAGGGGCCGAGCCCGCTCAGGTGGACCGGCGCGACCAGCCCGCCCGGCAGCGCCGCGCCGAGCTGGGCGCTCACGTCGTACAGCTTCACGAAGAGCACCGCCTGTCCGGTCGCGCTCGCCACGCGCAGGTGGACGGTCGGCGCGCCGACGATGTCGACCCCCGTCCCGAGCGGCGCCGAGACGAAGTCGGCGTGCTGGCCGGCGATGTCGTGCGCCTCGGCGCCGTTCGCCGCCGCCGCGCCGCCCACCGTGCC
>JBAPVZ010000390.1:0-2148 GCA_049283435.1 Candidatus Dormiibacterota bacterium | reverse complement strand
CGATGCCACCGACGTCGTCGGACTCGTGATCGAGGGCATCGCGGATGCCGACCGGTTCGCGGCGGCAGTGGACAGGGTCCAGACCGCTGGCAAGGCGGTGGTCGCGCTGAAGGTCGGTCGGACTCCGCAGGGCAGCCGCGCCGCGCAAGCCCATACCGGTGTGCTCGTCAGCAATTACGACGCCTACGCCGCGTTCTTCGGGAGGCTCGGGATCCCGGCCGTGCTCGACTATGACGATATGGTGGCCAGCCTGCAGGGGTTGGCGGTCCGGCCCCGGCGCGCCTGCTCCGGGACGAGCATCGGAGTGCTGGCCATTTCCGGCGGTCAAAGCGCGCTCGCCTGCGATCTCGCCGTCGAAAGTGACCTGACCCTGGCCGAGTTCACCGAGCAGACGGCGGACCGGCTGCGCGACGCGTTGCCCGATGTCGACGGCCGCAATCCGGTCGACATCGGCGCCACCGTCAGGGTCGAGCGTCGCCAGCCGGGCGATGCTCTGCGGGCCATGCTCAGTGACCCCGGTGTCGATGCCGTGCTGGTTGTGCAGGACGGCCACGAGCGCCTGGCGATCTCGCCGGAGCACGACTACCTGGAGCAGGTCCGGACCGTCGTGGAGATCAGCCGGTCGGCGACCAAACCCATCGTGCTGGCCTCCAGTGCGTCGGCGGGCATTCACCCGATGCTGCAAGAGCTGGTGGACGGCTCACCGGTGCCGTTCTTGCGCGGCCTCCGCGCCGGCATCATCGCGCTGCGCAGCATCGGCACCAACCGGCCGCAGGCTCCTACGCGCCGGCAGCCCGATCCACCACCTGGACTGGATCAGGTGCGCGCCGAGCTACACGAATGCGCTGGACCGGTCGCTTACGCCCTGACCCGGCGAATCTTAGCTGCGTACGCGCTGCCCGCCGTGTCATCGCTGCTCGCTACCGACGCCGACGAGGCCGTGGCGCTGGCACCCTCCCTCGGGTACCCGCTCGTCGCCAAGATCGCGTCGGTTGATGTCCCGCACCGCGCCGAAGTGGGCGGTGTGGTCACCGGGATCGGTGGGGTGCCCGAGCTGCGCGAGGCCATCCAGCAGATCGGGGCCCAGGTCCACACGGCCATGCCACGAGCGCGGATCGAGGGCTACGAACTGCAGCCGGACGTTGGTGGTGGCGTCGAGGCGCTGCTCGGGTTCACGGCCGAGCCGCCCCTTGGAGCGCTGGTGGTGGTCGGTAGCGGCGGCACGCTGGCCGAGCTGATCCGAGACCGGGCGGTTGACCTGGCGACGGTTTCACTGCCCGCGGCCCGGCGGCTGATCCGCGCCACCACACTCGGCGAGGTCCTGGCCGGCTACCGGCGGCATGCCGAACCGATCGACATCGAGCCACTCGCCCGGACGGTGCAACAGGTCGCGGCGATGGCGGCGGATCTGCACGATGTCCTGGCCGCCGCCGATTTCAACCCGGCCTTCGTGCGCCCGACCGGCGAGGTGCAGATCGTCGACGCGCTCTTCATCGCTTCCGGGTAGCCGGTACTCGGGACCATGCAAGCGGCGACTCTGGCGCTCAACCTCGCACCGGCCGAGCTACTCCAATGTGAGGACACGGCTCGGCAGGGTGCTGAAAATAGGCGGTGTTGATCGGTTGGCGCAGATCGAGGAGTCTTGGTACCGTGAGTCGCCTCAACTGACAGGCTTCCCAGGGAGCCCCCGAGTGCACAAGCCGAGACAGCGGAGGACACCATGACGACCACGCCCGGCAATGTGAGCGGCAACCTCCCCGGCAAGCCGCCGGTCGTCGACCTGGCCACCTGGCAGGCGGCGCGCGCGGAGCTGCTGATCCGCGAGAAGGCGCATACCCGTGAGGGCGACGCGATCGCCGCGGCCCGGCGGCGGCTGCCGATGGTCGAGCTCGACGGCGCGGTCGAGGTCACCGGTGTCGACGGCCCTGTCCCCTTCGTCGACCTGTTCGGGGGTCGCGACGAGCTCGTGGTCTACAAGCACATGTGGTACGACGGCGCGCCGTACCAGGGGCAGTGCGAGGGCTGCACCACCACGGCCTGGCACGTGAAGGACGCCGTCTACCTCAACGCCCGCGGCGTCTCGTTCGCCGTCCTGACCTCCGGCCCGTGGGACGAAGTGGCTCCCTACGTCGAGTTCATGGGTTACAC
>JBAPVZ010000389.1:0-2818 GCA_049283435.1 Candidatus Dormiibacterota bacterium | reverse complement strand
GGGCTGCTCTACGCGAACGCGCTCCGGCTCGCGGCCCAGCTCCAGCTCTCGCCGGCCGAGCGTGTCGTCACGCGCTTCGCTTTGCTGGAGCAGCTGCTCACCGGGCTGGTCGGGCTTCTCTCCGCCGGCCTCGCGCTCGTGCTCCCCGAATCGCTGGTCGTCATCCCCGGCGTCTTCTATTTCGTGATCGCGCCGATCCGCACGGTGACCGGGTTCCGGCAGCGGCGCGCGATCAAGCGCGTGTCGACGGCGCCGAGCTGACGGTCGCCACGGGTGGTCCGCGAGGTCGGCTGCCCGATCAGACGAGCAGCGATCCCGTGCCGTCGAACCGGATCGGCTCCGGCTCGCCGAGCGCGCGGACGTCCTCGCGGGCGGCGATGTCCTGCCAGAGTGGCTCCGAGACGTGCAGCTCGAGGAGCTCCAGCGTGTTCTTGATCCAGGCGATTCGGGCCTGCTCGGGCGGGCGCCGTCGCAGCGCGGAGCAGGCGATCGCGACCGCCTCCTGGTCGGACTCGGCGACGAGTGGCAGCTTCGCGCCCTGCAGGATCTGCGAGGTCACCTGGTTCATGTAGGTCGCGGCGACGTCGATCTTCTCGGCGGCGCGGCGCGTCGTCACATCCGCGAACCCGAGGCCCGCCGCGTTGCCGTGCGTGTCCGCCGTCAGGTCCAGGAACAGCAGCCACTGCGCGCGAAACGAGGACTCGATGCCGGGATCGGCGAAGCGGCCGGTCACGTTCGGATCCATGCCGGCGCCGGACACGTCCTTGCCGAGCTCCTGCACGATCAGCACGTCGGCCTCGGAGAACGGCAGCCGGGCCAGCCAGGACTTCGCCGTCTCCAGCAGTTCGGCTTCGCGAACGTCGAAGTGATCGCCGGGCACCGCCTCGACGATGCCGGGCTGCTCGTAGGCGTCCTCCACGATCGCGATGCCGAACGGCACGTTGACCTTGGTCAGGATGAACTGCCCGGCGGCCTCGATGATCTCGCCGAACCGCTCCAGCGGATAGGTGTGGATGTTGCTCGCGCCGCGATGCTTGCCGAACCCGATCGTCAGCATCTTGTGAAGGCCGCTCTCGACCCGGTAGCGGAAGTCGGTGTGCGGCTTGACGCGCGCGACCGGCACGATCGCATCCGCCTCGGTGAAGGCGGTGCGATCGGTGAAGATGTGGATGCCGTCGAGCACCGTGCCGAGCTCGACCGTCTCCATCGACGCGCGCACCGGCGCGCCGACCCCCTCTTCGGTGATGCCGTAGGCCGCGAGGACCGCGCGCTGGCCCTCCGCGGTGCCGCCGCCGTGACTGCCCATCGCCGGCACCACGAACGGCTCCGCGCCGAGCTGGCGCAGCTCCAGGACGGTTGCTCGCACCACCTCCTGCAGGCAGCCGATGCCGCGGCTCCCGGCGCCGACCGCGACGCGCATGCCGGGTCTGATCCGGCTCGCGATGTCCTCGCGCCGGAACTGCTCGCGCACGGCGTCGGCGACCGAGGCGAGGCCGTGATGCGTCGGCGATTGCTGGATGCGCCGCCAGGCCGGCAGCTGCACCTGCTGCCGCGACGTCTCGAGCACCGGTGTCGTCCGAACCTCCCACGCCATCCTTCGCCATACCTCCCGGTTCGTCGTACGAGCGGCTGGGTGCCGCCCGACCTCCTTTCAGTGTGACGCGAACCACGATTGCGCGCGACCGAACATCCTCGCTACGTTCTTCGGGGGATGGGCTTCGCTCCAGAGTGCCACGCGTGCGCGATGACGGCCCTGGGCGAGGGGGCCCCGCTCGCCGAACGCATCGCCGGCGACCGCTGGTGGCGCGTCGCCCACGCCTTCGACACGTCGCTGCTGGGCTGGCTCGTGCTCGCGCCGCGCCGGCACGTCACGGCCCTCGCCGAGCTCACCGACGAGGAGGCGTCCGCGCTCGGACCCTGGCCGGTGCGGCTTTCGCGAGCGCTGCGCACCGTCACCGGCTGCGAGCGCACCTACGTCGCACAGTTCGCGGAGGCGGCCGGTTTCGCGCACGTGCACTTCCACGTGGTGCCGCAGGCGCGGGATCTGCCTGCCGAGCTGCTTGGCCCGCGCATCTTCCAGCTGCTCGGCCGTTCAGCCGTCGAGCAGGTCTCGGCGGTCGAGCGGGAGGCGTTCGCAGCCGCGCTCGCGGGCGCCCTCGAGGGGCTTGACTGAGCCCGCTCGCCACCGTTCTCACTCTTTGTCCGCGACACTGAGTTCAGAGCCGGACAAAGTCGGACTACTGTCCCCATTGACAACTGGATCAGCGCCTCGAACAATTGAAGGGAGAGACCTCAGCCGGACAGTCTTAGGTGATTCGGGCACACCGGGCTGTGGGGGTGACGACTGAAGAACGGCTGCGCGCGGGGACAGGACATGACCGATCCGCCTCCCTTCCGACCCGACCCCACTCCGCCTGGCGCCGAACCCGTTCCGCGACCACCGGGGAGCGCGGGCCAACCCGGCTGGGAGCACGCCGGCGACCACCCGGGGGAGGTGCCGGCGCCGTATCCCCGCGCCCCAGCGCCGGCGAACCCGGTGCCACCCGGGACCGGGCCGGCGCCGCCGTTCCCAAGCCCGGACACCGCCCCCTCGCTGCCCGGCCTCCAGCCGCCCACCGGTCACCGCCCGGGGCCGCATCCCCCACGACCCGCATCGGCAACGCCGAGCGGACCTCCGTTCAGTGGGGTGCGGTCGGGTTTGCCGGTGGGATCCGCGTGGCCCTCACCGGCACCCGACTTCCCGGCCGCTCCGGCGCCCCCGGGACCCCGGCCCCCCAGCCGGCGCGATGCCGGCACCCCGACCTGGCCGGCGCCGGCG
>JBAPVZ010000388.1:0-8422 GCA_049283435.1 Candidatus Dormiibacterota bacterium | reverse complement strand
TCACCGCCGGGGTTGCCATGCGGCTGCGGGCGGCGCATCGTCGAGCGCATGACGACCCGCCGCCGGCGGCCGCTGCTGTGGGCCTCCGAGCGCCGTGCCTTCGCGATGGGGTACACGGTGCCGGCCGGGATCGATGAGGTCGGGCTCGGCCCGCTCGCGGGCCCGGCGGTCGCGGGCGCGGTCGTGCTGCCGATCGGCGTCCGGCTACCGGGGCTCGACGACTCCAAGAAGCTGACCGCGCTGCAGCGCGAGCGCCTGGCGGCGCTGATCCGGCGCCGAGCGCTCGCCTGGGCGGTGCACGAGGTGCCGCCGGCGACGATCGACGCCGCCGGCCTGACCCGGGCGCGCGAGCTCGCGATGGAGGGCGCGGTGCGTGCGCTCCAGGTGGCCGCCGACTACCTGCTGATCGACGCCTGGGACGTGCCCGCGCTCCCGCTGCCGCAGATGTGCGTCGTCAAGGGCGACGGCACCTCGGCGTCGATCATGGCGGCGAGCATCGTCGCCAAGGTGCATCGCGACGGTCTGATGGTCGCCTACGACAAGCTCTATCCCGGCTACGGCTTCGCGGTCCACAAGGGCTACGCGACGGCGGCGCATCGGCGGGCGCTGCGCGAATTGGGTCCGACGCCGATCCACCGGCACAGCTGGGCGCCGGTGCGTGCGGCGCAGGCGCTCCTCAACCGGGCGTGAACAGGTCGGGCGCCACCCCGCGGGGGCGAGCGGCGGCGCTCGGGCGGGACGGCGAGCGCTGGGCGGCCGACCTGCTGCGGCGCCACGGCTACCGGGTCGTCGGTGCCGGGTTCCGCACCCGCGGCGGCGAGATCGATCTGGTCTGCCGGCGCGGCGACCGGCTGCTCCTCGTCGAGGTCAAGACGCGCGGCTCGGATCGCTGGGGGCGGCCCGAGGCGGCGGTCGGCGCGGTCAAGCAGGCGCGTCTGCGTCGCGCTGCGGCCGACTACCGGCGCCTCAATGCGTGGCGCGGGGAGATCGCCTACGCGATCGTCGCCATCACGCTCGACGGCAGCGGGGAGCCGCGGCTCGAGCTGCTGGAGGATGCGTTCTGACCGCCGCCGAACTACGCGCGGCGAGCAAGCGCATCGCTCGGGAGCAGGCCCATGCGCCCGTCGAACGCGGCGTGGACGAGCATCACGAGCAGCAGGCTCCCGGTCACCGCATAGAGGCCCCCGAGCAGGGCGCCCATCAGCGTGGTGACGAGGATCCCGACCGGCCCCTGGTACGCGTGGGCGAGCCCGAAGGCGACCGCGCCCAGCAGGACGACGAGCCAGGCGGGTGGTCCGCCGAGCAGTGCAGAGAGCAGCGCGAGCAGGAGCCCCCGGAACAGCAGCTCCTCGCAGATGCCGGCGGCCAGTGAGAGGCCGAGGAACCAGCCGCGCTCCCCCGGCGTGGTCGGGACCAGCACACGCACGCGGTCGCCGCCGACGACCGGGAGCGGCGCCCGCAGCCGCCAGATGACGACGACGGACAGGGCGAGCCCGATGCCGAGCGCGACGCAGGCGCCGAGCCCGATGCCAAGCTCGAGCGGGTTCGCCGTCTGCGGCCGGCCGAGCCCGAGGCGGTGGAGCGAGATGCCAGGGAGGAGGGCGGCGAGCAGGAGAGCCGCGACCCCGAGCGCGACCTCCAGCGCGAGCAGGCGGCCGTAGTGCCGGGTTCGCGCAGCGGGGTCGCGTCCGACCGCCGCCTCCATCCGGCGGTGCAAAAAGCGCCCGACCAGTGGCTCCGCGACGACGCAATACGCGACGACCGCGATGCCGGCGGCGGCCAGCGGCGGCGAGAGCGTTGCACCGGCCCAGGGCGGCGGGGTCAGCGGCATCAGTCGCCACAGTACCCGGCCCGGGGGTAGCCGCACGGCGGGCGCCGAGTACCCTGGGCACGATGGCGGATCGAGGCGAGGAGCGGACCCTTGCGGCGACCTGACACCGAGGGTCCGGTACGCCTGGAAGAGGTCGAGCTGCCCGGCATCGGCGTCCGGCACGACCTGACGACGGTCAAAGGCCGTCGCGTCGGCGTCCTGGCGCACCGGTCCGGGCGCCGCGACCTGCTCGTCTACGACCTCGACGATCCGGACGCCTGCCGGGAGACGGTGCGGCTGACCGACGAGGAGGCGAACGCGCTCGCGCTGCTGCTCGGTGCGCCTCGCATCGCCGAGCGCCTGGCCGGCATGGAGGTCGCCGGCCTGCTCTCGGAGCAGATCACGATCGAGGTGGATTCACCGTTCGCCAAGCGCACGCTCGGGGAGACGGCGGCTCGCACCCGCACCGGCGCCTCGATCGTCGCCGTGCTGCGCGGTGACCGGACGCTCCTCTCACCGGCACCCGACTTCCGTTTCGAGGTCGGAGACGAGGTCGTCGTCGTCGGGACGCGCGAGGGGGTGCACGCGGTGGGCCGGATCCTGACCTCCTAGCGATCGAGAGACTCGAGCGCCTTGTCCTCACTCTTTCTCGAGCTCGGCGCCGTCGTCTTCGCGCTCGGGGTGCTGGGGCGCCTGGCCGGGCTGCTCCATCTGTCGCCGATCCCGCTCTACCTGCTCGCGGGCCTCGCGTTCGGCCGCGGCGGGGTCCTCCCGCTCGCCACCAGCCATGAGTTCCTCCAGGTCGGTGCGGAGATCGGCATCGTCCTGCTCCTCCTGCTGCTCGGTCTCGAGTACTCGGCCGGTCAGCTCCTGAGGAACCTGCGCGCGCAGGCGCCGAACGGCCTGCTCAACATCGTGCTCAACGCGACTCCCGGCGCCCTCGCGGCACTGCTCCTGCACTGGCCCCCGCCCGCGATTCTCGCGATGGCGGGCGTCACCTACTGTGCGAGCTCCGGCATCGCCGCCAAGCTGCTCGAGGACTTCGGTCGCATCGGCAACCGCGAAACGCCGATCGTGCTCTCGCTGCTCGTCCTGGAGGACCTCTCGATGGCGTTCTACCTGCCGCTGCTGACGGCGGTCGTCGCCGGGGTCGGGCTCTGGCAGGGCGCGCTCACCGAGGCGATCGCGATCGTCGCGATCGCCGTCGTCCTCGTCGTCGCGCTCCGCTTCGGATCGATCATCAATCGCCTCGTCTTCAGCGACGACGACGAGGTGCTGCTGCTGCGCGTCCTCGGTCTCGCGCTGCTCGTCGCCGGTATCGCGTCCCGGCTCGAGGTGTCGGACGCGGTCGGCGCCTTCCTGATCGGCATCGCGCTGTCGGGGAAGGTCGCGGCCGGTGCGCGCCAGGTGTTGCGGCCGCTGCGAGATCTCTTCGCCGCGCTCTTCTTCGTGCTCTTCGGCCTCAACACCGACCCCGCGAAGATCCCGCCGGTGCTCGGCATCGCGGCGGTGCTCGGCGCGGTGACGCTGGTGACGAAGATCGCGACCGGGTGGTGGGCGGCGCGGCGAGCCGGCATCGGGATCATCGGCCAGGTTCGCGCGGGCACCGAGATCGCGAGCCGCGGCGAGTTCAACATCGTGATCGCGACGCTGGCCGCCTCGACGACCGAGGACCTGGGACCGCTGGCGGCAACCTACGTGCTGCTGCTCGCAGTGGCCGGGCCGCTGCTGGCGCGCGTCGCCGAACCGCTCGCGATCCGCGTCCGCCGCGGGTATCTCGCCCGCCAGGGCGCCACCTGATCGGTCCGACCCCGCGCGCGGCACCCCCGGACGGGGCCTGCGAAGCCTCGCCGGGCGATCAGAACGGGAAGCGGGTCAGGTCGTAGGCCGCGCTGCCGGGATGCGGGGTGCCGGCCGGCACCACCCGGGGGCGGCGCCGCACGCACTCCGCCGGATGCACGTCGCGGCGGATGCCGTCGAAGATCGGGAAGCGCAGCGTGCCGTCGGGCGACCACTCGGAGTAGCGGACGCTGACGACGAGCTCGGGGCGCACCCACTGCACGGGCGCGGTCAAGAGCGGCGTCGGGCTGAGCGGTGAGCGGTCCTGGCGCAGTTCCCGGAGCGCCTCGGCGAGCGCCTGCCGCTCCTCCTCGTCGAAGCCGCCCGTCAGCGACCCGCAGGGCAGCAGCTGTCCCTCCTCGTGGTAGCCGACGAAGAGCCCCCCGAAGGGGTCGCCGGGCGTCGCGCCGAGGACGACGAAGTTGTCGTGCTTGACCGCCTCGACCGCCAGCCAGAACGGGCTGCGCTGACCGGGGACGTAGGTCGACGCGGCGTGCTTCGCGACGACGCCCTCCAGGCCGCGCTCCAGGCAGGCGTCGAACAGCTCGACGCCCTCGCGCTCGATGTGGTCGGGTGCGTAGAGGTGGTGACCCGTGTGCACCGCGCGCCGCAGGCGAGGCTTGCGCTTGCGCAGCGGCTGGCGGAGCAGCGAGCGACCGCCCAGGAACAGCGCGTCGAACGCGAGGTAGGCGAGCGGGGCCTCCTCCTGCCCGAGCCGCCCGGCGAGTCGCTGGCGGAGCCGCGTGCGATCCGGACGGCCCTCGCCGTCGATCGCGACGAGCTCGCCGTCGAGCACGCTCTGGCGGGTCACCTCGCGACCGGTCTCGTGGAGCTCGGGAACGAGGTCGGTGATGTCCTCCAGGGCCCGGTTCTGCAGCCGCACCTCCCCGGCGCCGTCGACGAAGAGCAGGGTGCGCAGGCCGTCCCACTTCACCTCGAACAGATAGTCGTCGGCGCTGAACGGCTCGAACGCGGCAACGGCCTCCATGGGCCGGATCGTCGTCGGGAGCGGCCCCAGCGGGAAGGCGAGCTGGTCTGCGCTGAGTGCCGTCAGCTGGCCTTCCTGCGCGCCTGGCGTCGCGGGGAGGGCGCCGCCGCGACCTCCTTCGACTCCCGGGCGCGCTGCTTGCGCGCAGCGTTGACCGACGCCTTGAGCGCTTCCATCAGGTCCATCACCTTGCCCTCCGGCTCCTCCTCGGGCGCCTCCGCGACCTGCCCGCCTTCGGTCTTCGCCTCGATGACGCGGCGCAGCGCCTCCTGGTAGTCGTCGCGGTAGCGCTCGGGCTCGAAGCGCTCCTCGGCGAGGCTGCGGATCAGGCTCTTCGCCATCTGCAGCTCCTTCGGGCTGACCCGCACGTCCTCCTCGTCGGCGCCGGCCAGCCCCTCTGCGGAACGGATCTCGTCCGGCCAGTGCAGCGTGTTCAGCAGCAGGCCGCTGTCCGACGGCTGCATCGCGCAGAGGTGCTCGCGGTCGCGGAAGGCGATCTTGGCGACGGCGAGCATCTCCGTCTCGGCCAGCGCACGGCGCAGCAGGAGATACGGCTTGCGCCCCATGTCGTCCGGCTCGACGTAGTAGGCGGACTTGAAGTAGAGGCCGCCCTGGATGCCGTCGCCGGGAACGAACTCCTCGATCTCGATCGCGTGGGCCGTCGGCAGCGGCAGGTTCTCGAGGTCGCTCTCCTCGATGACGACGTAGTGCGCACGGGACACCTCGACACCTTTCTTGATGTCGGCGTACTGCACCTCGTGGTCGCCCGCCTCGCACCAGCGCTTGTAGCGCACCGGGGACAGGTGCTCGGCGCAGAGCTGGCGGAACGACGCCGAGTGTGACTCCGTCGCGACGAACAGACGGACCGGGATCGACACCATCCCGAAGCTGATCGCACCCTTCCACATCGACCGCGGCATGGGGCGATGGTACAGGACATTTGTACGCTGCGCCCACCTGCCTGGGCTCGGCGCCCCTACGCGAGCGGCGCGGGGAGCGGGATCTGAAACCGGGCGCCCAGCTGCTCCAGCTGCTCCCACAGCGCGGCCGGGATCGCGAGACCATCCCGCCGCCGTTCGGCGCGCCGCAGCGCCTCGGGCTCGCCGGGCACGAGCACGCGATCGGTGCCGGGTGCGGGGGGCACCTGAGCGGCGGTGTCGAGGAGCGCATGGACCTGCGCCTGGTAGGGCGCGAGGCCGCCGAACCACTCGGGGTCGAGGACGGCGACGAAGAACCCGGCGAGCCACGGCTGCGCCGGAGGCCTGCCCGCCATCGTTCCCGCCGTCGTCGGCTGCTCGTCACCGATCGTCGCGAGGCCGCCGAACAGCGCCGCGGCGAGGCCGAGCCCGTAGCCCTTGTGGCCGGTGAGCCCACCGCCGATGCCGAGCAGGGCGCCGCCATCGTAGAGCCGCGTCGGGTCGCTCGTCGGCTCACCCCCGGCGTCGACGATGAGCCCGAGCGGCAGCTGCTGGCCCTTGTAGCGCGCGAGTCGCACCTTGCCCTCGGCGACCTGCGAGGTCGCGAAGTCGGCGATCATCGGCGTCCGGCCGTCCGCCGGCACCCCGAACGCCCACGGGTTGGTGCCGAGGAAGCGTCCGGCACCGCCGAACGGCGCCACGACCCCGGCTCCGGGGCCGGCCAGGCCGACGGAGACGATGCTGACGAACCCGCGCTGCGCGGCGATCTCCGCATAGTGCCCGAGCCGCCCGACGTGCGTCGAGTGCCGGACCGCAGCCGCCGCGATGCCGGCTCCCTTCGCGTGGTCCGTGCACCAGTCGAGCGCCTGCCGGCTCGACCACTGCCCGAGGCCGCGCTCGGCGTCGAACAGCGCCAGGGAGGGGCCCTCCTTCAGGATCGACCCGCGGTGCGCTGCCTGCAGAGCCCCGCGGTCCGCGTTGTCGACGTACTGCACGATGCGCATGATCCCGTGCGAATCGTGCCCGGCGAGGTTCGCGCCGACCAGATGCTCCGAAGCCTCGGCCGCGACATCGGGGTCGGCGCCCAGGTTCCGGAGAATCGCGTCGAGGTAGACCTGGACGGTGTCGGCGGCAACGAGGACTTCTTCTCCCACCTGGCCAATTCTGGGCCGAAGCCGCGTCCCGACGCCGGCGCCGGACTTAACAACCGCACTGGCGAGGAGCACCCGCAGTGTCTAGCGTGCCGATCGTGATCGCACGAGTCATCGGGGTGTTGCTGCGCGGCCTGGAGGGACGGCAGGTGACCGTCGAGGTCGACGTCGGTGGCGGCTTCGAGACCGCCATCACGCTCGTCGGGCTGGCCGCCGCCTCGGTGCGGGAGTCGCGGCAGCGCATCGAGGTCGCGATGCGCAACCAGGAGCTGCTGCTGCCGAAGCGCCGGATCACGATCAACCTCGCGCCGGCGCAGCTGCGCAAGGAGCAGCCGGGGCTCGACCTGCCGATCGCGGTCGGCATCGTGCTCGGTGGCGGCGGCCGCACCGGACCGGACGATGCCGCGTTCCTCGGCGAGCTCGCCCTGGACGGGTCGCTCCGTCACGTCAACGGGGTGCTCGTCGCCGCCGGCTGGGCTCGCGCGCGGGGCTTGCGGCGCCTCTTCGTGCCGGCGGGGGACGCGCCCGAGGCGGCGCTCGTCGAAGGACTCCAGGTGCTGCCCTGCCGGGACCTGGCGCAGGTCGTCGCCCACCTGCACGGGGAGGCGCTGATCGAGCCCGAGACGCCGGCGGGGGGCACCCGGGTCGGGCTGGACGAGGCGCAGCCCTCGCTGCGCGACATAAGTGACATAAGTAAGGAGAGCGCGCGATCCGAAATCGACCTGGCCGACGTGCAGGGCCAGGAGACCGCTCGACGAGCACTCGAGGTCGCCGCCGCCGGCGGCCACCATCTGCTGATGACCGGGTCCCCCGGGGCCGGCAAGACGATGCTCGCCCGCTGCCTGCCCGGGCTCCTGCCTCCGCTCACGCTGGAGGGGGCGCTGGAGGTCGCCCAGGTGCGCAGCGTCCTCGGGGAGCTGAGGGGCGGGGGCGCCCTCGACTGGTCGCGACCGTTTCGGGCACCCCATCACTCGATCTCGTCGGCCGGGCTCGTGGGGGGCGGCTCGGGGCTCCCGCTGCCCGGCGAGATCTCGCGTGCCCACCGCGGGGTGTTGTTTCTCGACGAGCTGGCCGAGTTCGCGCCCCGCACGCTCCAGCTTCTGCGGCAGCCCCTCGAACAGGGGGAGGTCGTGCTCACCCGTGCCGCCGGCACGGTTCGCTACCCGGCTCGCTTCCAGCTGGTCGCGGCGACCAACCCCTGCCCCTGCGGCTTCCTCGGCGACCCCGAGCGTGCCTGCCGCTGCACGCCGGCGGCGATCGAGGGCTACCAGCGCGCGCTGTCGGGACCGCTGCTGGATCGCATGGATCTCCAGGTTGCCGTGCCACGCGTGCCGCTGGCGGCGTTGCACGGCCAGGGGGGCGAAGCGTCGGCGACCGTCGGCGCCCGCGTCGCCGCGGCGCGAGCCGCCCAGCTGGAACGGCAGGGCAAGCAGAATGCCGACCTGGGGGTCCGGGACCTGCACCGGCAGGCGCCGCTCGAGCCGGGAGCTCGCGCCGCGCTGGAGCGATGGGCGACCGCTCAGGGCCTCAGCGCCCGCGGCTTCCATCGCGCGTGGCGCGTGGCGCGGACGCTCGCCGACCTGGAGGGCGGCGTCCCGGTCGCCGAGGATCACGTGCTGGAAGCGCTCGGCTACCGGATCGGCGACCGTGCAGCCTGAGGCGACGCGCGAGGAGGACCCGGCCGGCTGGCGACTGCCGCTGCTCCACGTACGTGGAC